>JAHFTZ010000024.1:905-11815 GCA_023265355.1 Terriglobus sp. | reverse complement strand
CGTTGAACCAGTCGCCATGCTCGAGACGGGTAATAAGTCTTCCTGTGGGAGCGTAGATATCCACGTAGCCAAGCCCGGGTCCGTCTGTTTCCACCTGGGAGCCGGGAGGGAGCAAAGCGTAGGTCACGACGAGGTTATCTCCCACCCTCTGGATATTGAAGGGGGCAAAATTGGCCGGCAATTGAGTATCTGCAAAGGGATCGTTGACTGCGGAACCTCCGGTGCTGGAACGTAGCGTGTCCAAATCTACTGGCTGAAATCTGCTGTTATAGACATCGATGCGTCTCTTGGTGAAGTTGGCCACATAGAGGTATTGCTTGCCGCCAATGAGAGCCTCGGTCAGTCCGGTGTAGGCGGATCCGTCCGACTTATTTACGACGGTCACCGCCTGCGTGCCGGGTGGTGTTCCCGGCAAAGCTTTTATATCGCGGTTCCAGCCAGCGATCTTTCCCGCAATTGACGAAAAAAGAAACGACGCTGGTTTTCCAGGTGCCAGAAGGAAATCAGAAGCGCTGCGATTGAAGAGGATGCCTGCCGGCCCGTCAAACACCTGTGGATCGAGCGAAAGCACCGTAAAGGAAACCGGTTGTTTCATGCCCGCGCCGTCATAGACGGTGGCCGAGTTGGTATTCAAATTCGACAGCCACAATGTGTCGTTCGGACCTGCTGCCAGACCCCAGGGATTTCCTGTCAGCGGATCGGTTGTCGGAGCGACGCCCGGTACGTTAGAAACCAGATTCGTTTGGGTATAGTGCTGGCCAAGGCCTGCAGCGGTCGCTAAGGAAAAAACGAGGGCAGAAGTAACGGCCCGGTAAGATAGAGTTTTCATCTCTTAACCTTCCATAATCCCTGGCTTAGGTATTCGTGCCACTCCTTCCGATCAGCACGATGCCCATCGAGAGTGAAAAACAGACGCAGGGCGCATCCGTCCGGTTCGATCACTAGACAATAAAGCGGGTCGGGTATTCCAACAGCTTTTGTCGTCCAATGATCGAACCCCACGACGCCGACTCTATTCCGTCATTCGCAACGAATGGAGAAAAATTCCCAAAATAGCCGCAGTCCAACCCATTCAGCCCAGTATGGGTTGAGGGCACAAGGTGCCGGTCAAGGGCGTAAACTCCCAGAGGAGATTCTTGATGAAGGCACTTGTGAAGGCGCGCTCTGAGCGCGGGTTGTGGATTGAAGAGGTTCCTGAGCCCGAGATGGGCATCAACGATGTGAAGATCCGAGTCTTGGCTACGGGTATCTGCGGAACGGATCTGCATATCTACGAGTGGGATGCCTGGGCGCAGAAGACGATTCCCGTGCCGCTCGTGATCGGGCACGAGTTTGTGGGCGAAATCGCAGCGGTGGGCTCGAATGTGACGGATTTTCACGTGGGCGACCGCGTGAGCGGCGAGGGCCATGTGGTCTGCGGGCGCTGTCGCAACTGCCTCGCCGGACGGCGTCACCTGTGCGCGCATACGCAGGGCGTTGGTGTGAACCGTGCCGGGGCTTTTGCGGAGTACATCGTGTTGCCGATGACGAATATCTGGAGGCACGACCACGGCATCGACCTCGATGTGGCGGCGATCTTCGATCCCTTCGGCAACGCGGTACATACGGCGCTGGCGTTTCCCGTTTTGGGAGAAGATGTTCTGGTCACCGGTGCAGGGCCAATCGGCATCATGGCGGCTGCGGTCGCACGGCATGCGGGAGCGAGGCATGTTGTCATTACGGACCTCAATCCGTACCGGCGTGAGCTGGCGGTGAAGGCTGCGCATGTGACGCGTGCGATCGATCCGCGCGAGACGTCGCTGGAGCAGGTCCAGCACGAACTTGGGATGCAGGAGGGCTTCGATGTTGGCCTGGAGATGTCGGGCAATGCCAATGCCTTTCGCGACATGATCGGAGCGATGAGCCACGGCGGCAAGATCTCGATGCTGGGCATACCTTCGCCCTCGGAGATGTCGATTGACTGGAGCAAGGTGATCTTCAACCAACTGACGCTGCGGGGCATCTACGGTCGCGAGATGTACGAGACCTGGTACAAGATGACGGTGATGCTGCAGTCTGGGCTGGACCTCAGCAAAGTCATTACGCATCGTCTGCCGTGGACAGAGTTTGAAGCCGGTTTCGACGCGATGCGTTCCGGCAATTCGGGAAAAGTCGTTCTCGACTGGTCCAAGGTGTAGGAGAGATCGATGAGTGAAGCACGCAAGCAGCTTGGATATTTGACGCAGCAACTCGACGCCATGCGCGCCGCCGGAACGCACTTTCGCCTGCGCGTCCTGGACGATCAACAGGCCCCTGTCTGCCACTATGACGGGAAGCAGGTGATCAACCTGGCTTCGAATAATTACCTTGGATTGGCGAATCATCCGAAGCTGATCGAAGCCGCGGTGGAAGCGACGAAGAACTTCGGCGCAGGTTCAGGCGCGGTGCGAACGATTGCGGGCACCATGCGTCTCCACATGCAGCTGGAGGAGCGCATCGCGGCGTTCAAGAACGTCGAAGCCTGCGTAGTCTTTCAATCCGGTTTTGCTGCGAATGCGGGGACGGTGTCCGCCATTCTTGGCAAAGAGGACTTTATCTTTTCCGACGAGTTAAACCACGCGTCCATCATCGATGGAGCGCGCCTGTCGCGGGCAAAGATCAAGGTCTTTCGGCATAAAGACGTCGCCCACTGCGAGGAGCTTCTTACCGAAGTGCAGCATGAGCCCGGGCGCAAGCTGGTCATCACAGACGGTGTCTTTTCGATGGACGGTGACATTGGGCCGGTAAGCGCCTTGGCGGATGTGGCCGAGCGCTACGGCGCGATCATGATGGTCGATGACGCGCATGCCTCCGGTGTTCTGGGACGGCAGGGGCGGGGCTCCATCGATCACTTCCATGCGCATGGGCGCGTCGACATCCAGGTAGGAACGCTCTCCAAGGCGATTGGATCGCTGGGCGGCTATGTCTGCGGTTCGCGCGACCTGATCGACTTTCTCTACCACCGCGCGCGGCCGTTCCTTTTCTCCACGTCGCATCCTCCTGCCGTTCCTGCGAGCTGCCTGGCCGCCTTCGACATCCTGGAGACGGAGCCGGACCGCATGGAGAGGCTATGGCGGAATACTCACAGCTTCAAGGCGATGCTGGAGAGTGCCGGCTTCAACATCGGGGGGCAGAATACCCCCGTAAGCGAGACGCCCATCCTGCCGATCATCGTAGGCGAAAGCGCAAAGGCGGCGGAGTTCAGCCGCGCCCTCTTTGACGCGGGCCTGATGGCGACTGCGATCACCTATCCCACGGTGGCGCAGGGGAAGGCTCGCATCCGCACGATTGTGACCAGTGAGCACCCGCCGGAGACGCTGGCGCAGGCTGCGGAGATTCTTACCGCAACGGCGAAGAGGCTGGCAATCCTCTAGGGCGGTTCTCTATTTTTGGGAAATCCTGACGAAGCGGCTCTGTTCGAGGTCTTTCTTTACGTCCGCGATGGGGAAGACCTCTCCATGGAAGACGATATAGACGCCGGGCGCGACGAGGGATGCAGCCAGGATGCTCTCCGTGAGGTTCTGGATAGCGTCTGAACCCTCGATGCCGAAGGGTGTCATCGCTCCTGTGAGGATGACGGGGGTTCTGAGATCCCGGATGCGATCGGCGAGCACGAGGCCGGTCTGGACCATGGTGTCCGTTCCATGTGTGATGACGACGGGGATCTCCTGAGAGGTGGAGCGGGCTGCGGCGATGGCGATGAGCCCACGGTCTTCCGGGGTCATGAGCAGCGAGTCCTTATTCATCAACTCTTCTACGGTAATCTTCGCGCCCGGGAGACGCAGGAGAGCCAGGCACCGCTGAATCTGGGGCTCCGTGTTGGCCATCGCGCCCATCTGTTCGATGTAGCGCTTTTCAATCGTGCCGCCGGTGGTGAGAAGTGTAATGGAACGCATACAGGTTGCAGGATAGCGCACAAAACAGGAAGGCCCCGCCGAAGCGGGGCCTTCCTATTGAAATGGAAAAGATTACTGAACGATCTGGGTTGCGTGCTCGCCGTTGGCAACCGCCACAGCGCAGCTTGGCAGACCCGAAGCGGGGAACGGAGTGTTCTGAATATTCTTCAGAGCGCCGGTGCTCGGGTTGAGCTGCAGACCAGTTACAGAGTTATCCAGCTGGTTGGAGGTGAAGAGATAGATGCCCAGAGCGGACTCGATCGTTACACAGGTCGGACCTGTGCCCGTTGCCGTTCCCGTCGAACCGCTGGAAGCCGATAGCGTACCGGTTGCGATATCGATCGCGTAGGGTGTCACCGTGTTCGCATTGAAGTTCGCAACGTAGAGGAACATCCCGCGAGGATCAATGGTAGAAGCTACCGGCAAAGAGCCAGTGGCGAACGGACCATTGTTCATCGGTGTAGGTACGCCGCCAGCGGAGAAGGTGTAACCAATAACCTGGTTGGCCAAACGATCCGTTACATAGAGGTAGCGCGCCTTGGGATCTTCCACAATGGAGCTGGGGGCAACGCCGGAGCTGTAGCCCGTGGCCCCAGTTGCGGTGACCGTTGTTCCCGGTAGGGCGGCCAGAGCACCCGTGGAGGTGTTCCGGGAGAATCCGAGGAGATTGGTCGAAATGGTGGTATCGGGATCTTGCTCGATGGCGTAGACGAAGTTTCCATCCGCGCTGGCGGTGATGCCGACCGGCGACAGACCCACATTCGTGGTGGAAGCCAGCGTCAGACTGTAGTCGTTGGTCGTCGCATTCCCGGCAGTCTTGAAGACGTTGATGACGCCCGGTCCGGTGGTGGCAGTTCCCTGGAAGGTGCAGAGCACATAGAGGAAGTTGTCATCCGGGGAGAGCGCCAGGGCCACCGGGAAGCTGCCGGAGGTGTTGTAGGTCTTCTGCGCGTAGATCTTGCCGTCTGTGCCGATCTGATACCAGACGATGTTGGAGTCGTCCCGGTTGATGACAAAGAGACTCTTCTGGGTGTGCGTCACGACCAGGCCCACGGGATTCTTTCCACCGGAGGAGACCGGCGAATCCGCAAGCTGAAGGAGCGACCCCGATTGAAAGTCCACGTGATACACGTTGACCAGGCCGGGGTTGGATTTGGTGGAAGTCGTGTAGACGTACGCCACCGTGTAGTCACGGGTGCATGCGGTAAGGCCGAGACATACTGCGAGAGACGCGAGCGAGGCCAGGGTAAAACGGCCCATCTGACTGAACTTCATGTGTTTCCTTCAAATGCCGGGACCGTGACCGCCCCGTTCATGTCCTGCTTTGCAGCAGCGTTGGATTTTCGAACCGGCACGCCGAAAGGGCCGTGCCGGAAGGGATTAGTTTACGTTTCCGCTTACGACCAGGCAGCTTGGCTTGCCCGTGACCGCAAAGGTGGAACCGCGGCGAAGGACGTTCAGCTGACCGGTTGACTTGTTGATTTCGTATCCCGTCACACTGCTGTCGTTGGCATTCGACGTGTAGACATATTTATTGACTGGATCCTCGACCATGCAAACTGGGCCAGAGCCCACGGGATAAGGATTGTTCACGTCCGACACCTTCGTGAGCTTGCCATTCGAGTCGATGGTGTATGCGCCAATGCTGCTGGAACTCGTCGTGACATTGGTCGAATTCGAGTTGAGCACATAGACGAATTTACCCGTGGAGTCCGTGAGGGTCCATACCGGCGTAACCTGGGTCACGAAGTTGTTGACCGGGCCTCCCGTAACGCTCTGGAGCACGCCATTGGTCAGGGTGGAAGCGGAGATCATATTGGTCGCTGCGTCCGTGAGGAAGACATAGTTTCCGCCGGTCGTGATCGACGTGATGGTTCTGAAGTTAGTTGCCTGGGTGGTATTGGTCGTCAGCGTCAACTGGCCGCTTGTTGCGTTCGCGGTGTAGGAGGTGATCGTCTGATTGTCGTTGTCGCTTACCGGACTATTCACCGTAAGCAGCGTACCGGAGACAAACTTCATCAGGCTCGGCGTCGGGCCTACCGGGAAGTAGGTGATGTTGGTTCCAGCGCTGTTCTTGGTGGTGGCGTTCGTGACCAGGGTCAGGCGACCGGTATCGCCAGCGACGGAGAAGACCGTGATCGCACCGCAATTCGTAATAGCGCAACCAGCCGGGATGGGATTCGTAACTTTTCCTGAAGAATCCCGCGTGAGGGGTGCCTGAGTATCGAGCACGTAAAGGAAAGCTCCAGCGCTATCCATTTGAAGGAATACCGGCTTCGAGGTCAGATCGCCCTGGGTGCTGTACGTCTGCTGGAAGGCCAGAATGCCATCGCCGCCGACGGTGTAAAGGGAGATATTGCCAGCCGTGGTGCCATCGCCCGTGTTGACCACGTAGACGTAGCGACCACCAGGCTTCACAACGGCCTGGACAGGGTTAACGCCGCCAGCGGTAAAGGGCGAGTTCACCACCTGAGTCAGGTTTCCAGTGAAGTTATCGATCTTGAAACCGGTAATGGAGTTTCCCGAGCCATTCGACGTCTGCTTGCCAGCAAGGACCCACATGAACCCGATTGTTCCGCCGCCACACGCCGTCATGCCCAAACCTACAGCGAGGGATAGTACTGTGGCCAGAGATGCCCGGCCGATTCTGCTCAACTTCATGCGGTTCCTTCGATTCTTTCCAGTACTTTGCCCCTTTTGGAGGCAAGCACCGCTTCAGATTTCTGGGAGTTTCAGTCCTCGCATCATTGTAGAACTGTGCGAGCATTTCGCCAATGGCAGGAACTCCGTCAAAGCGGAAATAACGATGTCAAATAAGCGTAGGCCCGGATATTTGACGCTCCGGGCCTACGTTCGTTTTTTGATATTTTGGGACGAATCTACCAGACGCGGCAGGATTCAACAGGCATCATAGGCTGGCCTTTTTTGCAGTTAAAGGCTTCGCCGAATTTGTCGAAATTGACTACGGTCCCGTTCACACGGAAGCGTCCGGGGGAGTGGGGGTCGGTCTTGGCGCGCATGCGGGCGGTCTCCTCCCGTGTGTTTTCGCACCAGACCTGGGCAAAGCCAAGGAAGTAGCGCTGCGCCGGGGTGTAGCCATCGATGGTCGCCGTCGCGGAGAGATTTTCCTTCGCGAGTGTGTCCATCAGGGCGGCGTAGGCGATGTGAAGACCGCCGTTATCGGCGGTGTTTTCGCCTAGGGTCAGCTTGCCGTTGAGCATTGCTCCCGGAACAGGCTCGAATGCGCCGTACTCCTTGACCTCACAGGCCGTGCGCTCGTCAAATTTCGCCTTGTCTTCGGGCGTCCACCACATCCGGACGTTTCCCTTGGGGTCGAACTGCGATCCCTCATCGTCGAAACCGTGGGTCATTTCATGTCCGATGACCACGCCGATGGCACCGAAGTTTACGGCTGGGTCGATCTTGAAGTCGTAAAACGGCGGTTGCAGAATTCCAGCGGGGAAGTTGATGTCGTTATTGGACGAGTCGTAGTAGGCGTTCACTGTGGGAGGTGTCATGCCCCACTCCTTTTCGTCTACTGGCTGGCCGATCTTGTCCAGGTCGCGGCGGTCGTTGAAAACAGCGCTCTGCTGCAGGTTGTGGACGTAATCGTCGCGTTTGACTTCGAGCTTGGAGTAATCCCGCCACTTCTCGGGATATCCGATCTTGTCGCGGAAGGCATCGAGCTTCTTTTTTGCCTCGACCTTGGTCGTGTCGCTCATCCAGTCAAGACCCTTGATGTCCTGGTCGAGTGCGGCCTCCAGAGCGTGGACGAGCTTCTCCATATTGTCCTTCGCTGCGGGAGGAAAGTTCTTGGCAACCCAATCCTGGCCGACGGCTTCGCCGAGGGCGCGGTCGGTTCCGGAGGTGCAACGCTTCCAGCGCGGTGCTTGTTCCTTTTGCCCCCCGAGCGTGGCGGAGAAGAAGTTGAAGTTTTCCTGATCGAAGGGCGTGGAAAGGGCACCAGCAAATTCATGGATGACGTGCCAGCGAAGGTAGCTCTTGAGATCTGCCACGGAGGCGGATTCGATCTCCTGATTCATCGTCTTGAAGAAGTTGGGTGTGGCCACATTGAGGCTGGTGAGTTGATCGCGGTGAAGGGCACCGAAGTATTCATTCCACTTGAAGCCCGGCGTCAGGGTCTGGAGTTCTGCGCGGGACTTGATGTGGTAAATGTTGGCTGGATCGCGGAGATCGACGCGCGGCGTGGAACCTTCGGCCAGGGCCGTCTCGATGGTCATCACGGACTTGGCCTCCGCCGCGGCTTTTTCCGGCGTGTCGCCGAGTAGGACGAACATCTTCGTCATGTGCTCGACGTACTGTGAGCGGATCGTCTTCATGCGGTCGTCCTGCTGCAGATAGTAATCGCGATCGGGGAGAGAGAGTCCACCCTGCATGAGGATGCCGATCTGCTTGGTGGAATCTTTCTGATCCTGCTCGGAGCCGAAGCCGAAGAACTGGCTCGCGCCGTCTTTGTCTTCCAGGTTGCCGAGCAGAGCGGCGAGGGTAGCCTTGTTGTTCCAGTGGTCGATCTTTGCCAGCGTGGGAAGGATCGGCTGCACGCCGAGTTTGTCATGCTGCGCGGTATCCATGCAGGCAGCGAAATAGTTCCCGTACTTGACCTGGAGCGGAGTCGTCGGATGGTCGGCGCCGGTGCGAAGGTCCTGATAGAGGAGATAGTTATTGCGCTCGTTGAGTTCGTCGAATCGGCCATAGCTGACTTTATCCGCGGGGATGGGATTGTTTTTCCGCCAGTTGCCGCAGGCGTAGGCGTAGAAGTCCGTGCACGGATCCGCTGTCTTATCGATGGAGGAGAGATCCATGGAAATCGGAACTTTCGGAGCGGAAGTCGGTGCCGAGATGGTGTTGTCGAGGACGAGGGTCTGCGCGGCGCTCCGTGCGGAGAGGCAGGCGCTCGTGCTGAAGAGCAGGGCTGTAAGGAACAAATTGCGCATTCGATCTCCAGGTTCTGCGCTGCTCTTCGTCGAAGAGCGGCGTACTTCAAAGCGTAATACGAAGCTTGGCCGTAGTGGGTTCAAAGTCTGCCCCGTCGTTATGTGGGCGGTAAGGAGTTTCATTTCCGGAATATCCGGCGTGACCAAAGAAGTCGGACATCTTCACCGGGATGGCTAGGCTGTGCGTGCCCGCAGTACGTCTTAGATCTTGCAATTGTTGCGATGGGGGCAGAGAGCCCTATGCCCCGTAGCGCTTCCGCAGTACCCAGGTCGTCATGCAGCGGTGGTCCTGCACGATGGTGGTTTTGAGCGGATCGACGAGGACGGCCTTTCTCTTCGTGGTTTCGGCGAGGAGCATCGCTTCGTCGACGAGGAACCACTCCGAGCCGTCGCCGGTGCGATAGATGTTTTCCCGGATCTCTTCGAAGTCCATACCGATGCGTGAGCCGAGGCGGCAGAAGAGAAGGCCGCCGGGTTTTACGGTGCGCCAGAGTTCGCTGAGTATGGCTTCAAAGTGGGCCTCGTCCTGAGAGAAATGAAGGACGGAGTTGCAGAGGACGACGTCCGCGAAGCCATCGAGGAAGGGCATCTTCTCGATGCGTCCTGCCTGAAAGTTTTCTGACGGGAGACCCGTTTTCAGCGAGGCGGAGAGTTGGCGGACATGCTCGACGGCGGCGGGATCGGCGTCGAGGGCGAAGACTTCGCAGCCTTCGCGCAGAAGGTGGACGAGGTTGCGCCCGTAGCCGCATCCCGCGTCGAGTATGCGCATGCCGGGGAGGATGTTTCCACGGAGGATCTGGTCGAAGACGTAGATGTCGATCTGGCCGAACTGCTCTTGCACGTTGAACATCAGTGATGAGACTCCTGCTTATGACTCTACGCATTGGGAACTTTTCTGTTGTCCCTTGCGTAAGGATATTTGGGTTGACATCCGACCCGAGCGTTGAGGATACTCAGGTCGAATGTCTACCCAAGATAGAAGTGACGATCGGATTGCCTTGTTGCAGGGGACTCTTGACCTGCTGATTTTGAAGACGCTTTTACCTGGACCGGTGCATGGCCAGGGTGGTGCGCGCAGGATTCAGCGCCAGTCGGAGGAGGTTTTCTTCGTGGACCACGGATCGCTTTATCTCGCTTTGCAACGGCTCGAAGACAAGAAGTGGATCTCTGCCAAGTGGGGCCTGAGCGAGAACAATCGCAAGGCTCGGTTCTATTCGCTGACGGCGAAGGGCCGCGAGCAGTTGGTGGAGAAGACCAGCGAATGGCGGCGGCTGGCACGCGCCATGGCAATGATTCTGGATGCTCCTCTGGAGGATTGAATATGTTTTGGCGCAAGCGCAGTCCCGATGATTTTGCGGAAGAGATCAGGAGTCATCTTGAACTGGAAGCGGAGGAACTACGGCGCGAGGGGGTAAGTGAGCGCGAAGCGCATTGGAAGGCCATGCGCGAGTTCGGGAACGTTCGGGCGGCACAGGAGAGGTTCTATATGAAGGGTCGATGGATCTGGCTGGATAAAGTCGTGCGCGACGTTCGTTTTGGGATGCGCTCTTTGTGGAAGACTCCTGGCTTCACCGTGACGGCGGTACTGACGCTGGCGCTGGGCGTGGGTGCAAATACGGCGGTCTTCAGCGTAATGAACGCGGTGCTGCTGAAGTCTCTTCCGGTGGAAGACCCGCAGAGTGTGGTGTATGTGAAGACGTCAGGTGCGCCTCGCCGAGCGAACAATACTGGCGACTGGCAGACCTCGCTTTCTTATCCGGTCTATGACGCTCTGCGGCGCGAAAAGAGTGTGTTGAGCGAAGTGATGGCATATGTGCCTCTTGCCAACGACAAGATTGGCGTCCGCATCGGAGCACAGCCGGAAGAGGCCGAAGCAGACATGGTGAGCGGCAACTTCTTTTCTGGGCTGGGAGTGAAGATGGTGCGCGGCCGCGGCTTTACTCCGAGAGATGAGACGGACCATTCCCCAATCGCAGTGCTCAGTGCGAAGTACTGGACTGCTCGCTTTGCGAGCGATCCGGATGTCGTCGGGAAGACAATT
>JAHFTZ010000024.1:0-895 GCA_023265355.1 Terriglobus sp. | reverse complement strand
ACGATTGCTGGTGTAGCGGCCGTTGGTTTTGAGGGCGTGGAGCCGGGACACTCGACTGATCTATGGATTCCTCTGCAGAATAGCGAGGCGTTGAATGCGTGGGGTGCGCCGTTCAGGAAGGGCAAGAGCTATGCGGAGGTGCCGAACTGGTGGTGTCTGCGCATGGTGGCAAGGCTCGCTCCGGGAGTAAGCAGGGCGCAGGCGGCGGAGCGTTTGCAGGGAGTATTCAAGGCTGCCGCCTACATCAGCCTGGGAGCTCCACTCGCGGGGGAGAAGCCTCCGGTATTGAGCTTCGACGAAGCCAAGAATTTTCCGGGATACGAAGAGGAGTGGGGTAAGCCTCTGCGGATGTTGATGGCGATGGTGGGCCTGGTGCTGCTGATCGCGATGACAAATATTGTGATGCTGCTGATGGCGCGGAACGCGACACGACAGAAAGAGTTTTCACTGCTGCTGGCACTGGGAGCGCAGCGAGGAGAGTTGCTGCGGCAGCTTCTCGTAGAGAGTCTTCTTCTGGTGACGCTCGGTGGAGCTTTGGCATGGGCGTTTGCGCTGGGCGCGACGCGCATGCTCGGGATCTGGGCGCACATCGATTCGAGCTTGTCTCCAGACAGGATTGTGCTGCTGGCAACGCTTGTTGTTCTTCTGCTTTCGGCAGTGCTGTTTGGTCTGGCACCGTTTCGCACCGCCGTGGCAAGTGGCGCTGAATTGGCGCTGAAGACTTCGGCGGCGACCTCCGGCACCGACGCCGGGAAGACACGCACGGGGAAGATCGTCGTCGCGTTGCAGATGGCGCTTTGCGTGGTGCTTCTGGTGGGCGGTGGGTTGCTGGTGCGGACCTTGCAGAACCTGCAGAATATTCCGCTGGGGATACGGACGGAGGGTCTGCTGGTGT
>JAHFTZ010000385.1 GCA_023265355.1 Terriglobus sp. | reverse complement strand
TCCGTCAACTGACCGCCCTCCTCGTAGCCGACGTAGCCCGGAGGCGAACCGATGAGCTTGGAGACCGAGTGCTTCTCCATGAACTCCGACATATCGAAGCGGATCAGGCTCTTCTCGCTGCCAAAGAGGAACTGGGCGAGCGTGCGTGCCATCTCGGTTTTGCCGACGCCGGTAGGTCCAAGGAACAGGAAGCTGCCAATCGGACGCGCCGGATTCTTGAGACCTGCACGTGAGCGACGGATCGCACGGGCGAGGGCGCTGATGGCCTTCTCCTGCGAGATCACGCGCTTGTGAAGCTCTTCTTCCACACGCATGAGCTTGGCGGTCTCTTCTTCCTTGATCGCCGTGATCGGTACGCCGGTCCAACGCGAGACGACATCTTCGATGTCTTCCTTGGTCACGATACCCGCGCTCGAATCATCGAGATGGTACTTGTCGCGAAGGGCGCGCAGATTCTCACGCTCCTTACGCTCCTCGTCCGAGTAGAAACGGGCCTTCTCGAACTCGTGATTCGCAATGGCGTTTTCCATGCGGTGCACGATGAACTTGATGCGCTTCTGTACCTCGGTCAGCTCCTCGGGAAGGGAAGACTGCCGCAGCTTGACGCGAGCACCAGCCTCGTCGATCAGATCGATGGCCTTGTCCGGAAGAAAGCGGTCGGGGATATAGCGGTTCGAGTGCGAGACGGAGAAAAGGATCGATTCGTCCGTGTAACTCACGGCGTGGAACTTCTCGTACTTCTCCTTGATGCCCATGATGATCTTGATGGCATCTTCCTCATTGGGAGGCGGTACCTTGACGGCCTGGAAGCGCCGTTCCAGCGAGCGATCCTTCTCGATCGACTTGCGATACTCCGCAGGGGTCGTCGCGCCAACGCACTGGATCTCTCCACGCGAAAGTGCTGGCTTCAGGATGTTCGCCGCATCGAGCGAACCTTCCGCCGATCCGGCACCCACCAGCGTATGCAGCTCGTCGATGAAGACGATGCAGTTCTGGTTCTCCATCAGCTCTTTCATGATGGTCTTCAGGCGCTCTTCAAACTGGCCGCGATACTTCGTTCCCGCGACGATGAGCGAGAGGTCCAGAGAAAGCACACGCTTGTCGGCGAGGAAGCTGGGAACATCGCCGTCGGCGATCTTCTGGGCCAGACCCTCGACGATGGCTGTTTTGCCGACGCCGGGTTCGCCGATCAGGACGGGGTTGTTCTTCGTCCGGCGGCAGAGGATCTGGATGACGCGCTCCAGCTCAGGATCGCGCCCGACCAGGGGATCGAGCTGCTGATCGGCTGCGGCCTGGGTCAGATCGCGCGAGAACTCGGCCAACATGCTCTGCTCGCTGCCGCTTCCGGCGTTACGCGCCTGCTTCTGATTGGGTGCGGGCTTCTCCTGCGTCGTGCGCTGGAGCTCTTCGCGGATGGCTGGGAGGCGGAGACCACGCTCCTGCAGGATCTCGGCGGCGAAGCACTTCTCTTCGCGCAGCAGACCCAGCAGCAGGTGTTCCGTGCCAATGTGTTTATGGGAGAGTCGTTCAGCTTCTTCTGCCGCATACGCCAGAACGCGCTTGCACTCGTTCGAAAGCGGCAGATCGACCGAAGTCGACACCTTCTCCCGAATCGTCGTGTGGCCCTCGATCTGTTTGCGGATCGACTCTACCGACGCATGGGAGCGTAGGAAGCGGTTGGTGAGTGCCTTATCTTCGCGAAGCAGGCCCAAAAGCAGGTGCTCGGTTTCGATGTAGGGCGACCCAAACTGGCTGGCCTCGTAACGCGCAAAGAAAATTACGCGCCGCGCTTTTTCTGTATAGCGTTCGAACATGTTCCCCCTCAGTCTGCCGCGCGGCGAAGACGTCGCGTGCCAGCCGTTGGTTCCTTGCTCTTTCCTGCACCGCTTGCAAAAAACAGCCAGCAGATGCAGGAACATTCAGGCCGGGTACCGTGCCGCATTGGCGGCGCGGTGCCCCTTCCCACATCTTTAGATCAATTTTACAACCCGCATCGTTTTGTGTGGGCCGCCGATTCGCGTTTGCGATACGGTAACAGTCTCTAGATGCTTCTGAATAGTGTTTCGACGCTTTGCTGTTGAAATCGAGCGTTAAACTCTTTTATCCGACCAATAAACCGGACGAAAGTCGTAGTTGCCGGTCACAGCGAGAGGCAAAAGCCTGGTTGTGGGTCACCAGAATGCTGGTCAAATCATGCTCCCGATGGAGTCGCTCAATGAGGGAAAAAACGACTTCGCCGGTGCGTCCGTCGAGATCGCCGGTCGGCTCGTCCGCCAGAAGCAGTTTTGGCTCGGTTACCAGCGCCCGAGCCAGCGAGGCTCGCTGTTGTTCTCCGCCGCTCAGTTCGCCGCTGCGGTGCTCTGCCCGGTCGGCCAGTTCCACTTCTGCCAGCCAGCGCCGAGCGCGGGCCAGCGCCTCGCTCCGGCCCATGCCGCGCGCCAGTAGAGGCATGGCCACGTTTTCTTCCGCCGTAAACTCCGGCAGAAGGTAATGAAACTGCCAGACGTATCCGATCTCACGATTGCGAAACTCCGATTGCGCCCGTCCGCTAAGCGCTCCCAGGGATACCCCTCCCACCGTGACGTCCCCTGACGTGGGTGTATCCAGAGCCGCCATCATGTGAAGCAAGGTGCTCTTGCCCGCGCCGCTCTCGCCCACAATGGCTACCAGTTCGCCGGTCCGTACTGTAAAACTCAGGTCTCGAAAGAGCTCTAGCGTTCCGCGGCCGGTGGTATAAGTCTTGGTCAGACCACGTACCTGCAATAAATCGTTTTGATCCGTTTCGGCCACATGCACATCTTAACTCACTGGCAGGCACGTCTGGACCGCGTGAAGGAGGCCGCTTTCGATATGACCAGCGACGAATTCCGTAATCTGAGCCGCCAGAAAGCCTCCGCATACAGCCCGTTGCTGCAGGCGCTTTGGCAAGATGCGCATGACGACTGGCAGAGCGCGCATGAGCTGGCGCAGGAGATCGAGACGCCGGACGGCGCATGGGTTCACGCCTACCTTCATCGCAAGGAAGGGGATGAGTTCAACGCCACCTACTGGTACCGGCGAGCAGGCAGGCCAGTCGGCAAAGCGGACTTTGGGGAGGAATGGAGCGCCATCGTGACAGAGCTTCTACAGAAGCAGCCAGCGACCCTAGGCGGCGCTGTTGGCTAGAATGGCAGCCTTGACGCGCTCGCCGATCTCTTCCAGATCTCCGTCGGGAAGCGGCTGAC
>JAHFTZ010000384.1 GCA_023265355.1 Terriglobus sp. | reverse complement strand
ACTGCCGGGCTGTGACGTGCCGGATCGCGTCGAAGAAGCCTGTGGCATCGGGGTTGGTGAAGACGAGCTTCCAGGTCTTGCAACCGTCCACAGTCTTGTAGATGCGGGAGAGATCGCCTTTGCCGCTGGACATGATCACAGCGGTGTCTGCGTCGGCGGCCTGGATTCCGCGAAAGTCGAGCTTGGCACCACCCTGCGGAATAGCGCATTTGGTCCAGGTCGTGCCCTCGTCGATGGAGCGGAGGACTGTTCCATCAGTCCCGCTGGCCCATACCGCACCCTTTCCTGAAGCGTCGACGGCGCGGAGGCTGGCGGTCGAACCCGAATGAAGCTCGGTCCATTGGGCGGAGAGGAGTTTGGTTTGGCAGAAAACGGAGCCACAAAGCAGGGCAGTGAAGAGAAACTTGCTCATGGTGCAATCTTAGTAGAGCCTTATTGCATCCAGGCATACACAATTCGCATCAGATACCTTGACAGCAACACGCTCAAGGTGCGATCTTGGATCTGGCCCTGAGACGGCTGCATATCTGGCCCATCGCGGCCACGGAGGATTCAAAGCATTATGGGCAAGATTATCGGTATCGATCTCGGAACCACCAACTCGTGCGTTGCCGTGATGGAAGGCGGCGAGGCCAAGGTTATTCCGAACGAAGAAGGCGGGCGTACGACCCCCTCGATCGTTGCGTTTACCAAGAGCGGCGAGCGTCTCGTCGGCCAGGTTGCGAAGCGCCAGGCGATCACCAACCCTGAGAATACGGTTTACTCAATCAAGCGCTTCATGGGACGCCGTCCCAACGAAGTGAGCGAAGAGCAGAAGATGGTGCCGTATAAGGTTGTGGCGCATGGTGACAACATCGCCATTTCCGCGCAGGGCAAGGAGTTCACCGCTCCTGAAGTTTCGGCCATGATTCTGCAGAAGTTGAAGAAGGCCGCAGAGGACTACCTCGGCCAGTCCGTCACGGAAGCCGTCATCACGGTTCCGGCGTACTTCAACGATGCACAGCGTCAGGCCACCAAGGACGCAGGCAAGATTGCCGGTCTGGATGTAAAGCGTATCGTGAACGAGCCGACGGCGGCAGCGCTCGCCTACGGTCTCGACAAGAAGAAGGACGAGACGATTGCTGTCTATGACTTCGGCGGCGGAACGTTCGACGTTTCGATCCTTGAAGTAGGCGATGGCGTGATCGAAGTAAAGTCCACCAACGGCGACACGCACCTTGGCGGCGACAACCTCGACCAGCGCATCGTGGACTTCCTGATCGACGAGTTCAAGAAGAAGGAAGGCCTCGACCTGCGCGCGAAGGGCAACGAAATGGCCCTGCAGCGTCTGCGTGACGCGGCGGAACGCGCCAAGATCGAGCTCTCCACGACCATGGAGACGGAGATCAATCTGCCCTTCATCACGGCGGATGCGAGCGGACCGAAGCATCTCGTGGAGAAGATGACGCGCGCCAAGCTGGAGTCTCTCGTTGAAGACCTTCTGCAGCGCTCGGTCGGACCCTGCAAGCAGGCGATGTCTGACGCCGGTGTGGACGCAAGCAAGATCGACGAAGTCGTCCTCGTGGGCGGACAGACGCGTATGCCTCGCATGCAGGCCCTGGTGAAGGAGCTCTTCGGCAAGGAACCGCATAAGGGTGTGAACCCTGACGAAGTCGTCGCCATCGGCGCGGCAGTACAGGGCGGCGTTCTGGGCGGCGAGGTCAAGGATCTTCTGCTCCTCGACGTCACACCTCTCACGCTCTCGATCGAGACCATGGGCGGCGTTGCTACGGCCATGATCCCGCGCAACACGACCATCCCGACGAAGAAGACGGAGACCTTCTCCACGGCTGCGGATTCGCAGACCGAGGTTGAGGTACACGTTCTCCAGGGCGAGCGTCCGCTGGCCGCGCAGAACCGTACGCTCGGCAAGTTCAAGCTCGCCGGTATTCCTCCCGCGCAGCGCGGTGTGCCGCAGATCGAAGTCACCTTTGACATCGATGCGAACGGCATTCTGAATGTGACGGCGAAGGACAATGCCACGGGCAAGGATCAGAAGATCACCATCACCAGCTCCTCGGGTCTTTCGAAGGAAGAGATCGAGCGCATGGCGAAGGAAGCCGAGTCCCATGCAGGCGAGGACAAGGAGAAGCGTGAGGAGATCGAGGCACGCAATCAGCTCGACTCGCTCGTCTACAACGTGGACAAGATGTTCAAGGAGAGCGGCGACAAGGTAGCCGAGTCCGACCGCAGCGAGGTAGAGACTGCCCTTGCTGATGCGAAGACCACGCTGACCGGAACGCCTTCTTCCACCGAGCTCAAGGCAGCGCATGACCGCCTGACCGCCGTAAGCCACAAGCTGGCCGAGGCGATGTACAAGGCGAACGCAAGCGCACCCACTGACGGCGCAACAGCTGCGGAGGGAACGACCGAAGGGCCGAAGAAGGATGAAGGCGTCATCGACGCAGAGTATGTCGATGTCGCGGACGAAAAGAAGTGAGTAAGCACAACAACTAGGAACGGATACAGGGGAAAAGCAGAATCGAATCTGCGTAACCTGTGTCTAAGAAGTAAGGGCGCTCAAGCAATCATGCTCTGGGCGCCCTCACTGTATCAAAGGCCTGAAAGGAGGCCCACCATGCAAACCATTCTCTGGACGTGTGAGCAGTACCTCGCGGGCCAACTGAAGGAAAAGAGCGTCTTCGACAGCGAAGAGCAAGCCCGCGAGTTCGCCCGGAAGCTCAACGGAGTTTCACCGGACATCATGCTGCGCATTGAAGCGATGCCGATTCAGAATGTCTGGAACTAGGCTGGTCGTATCACGTGTAACGTAGCTTGTTGCACGTGATACGCTGGTCGGCATCCTAGGTAGAAATCCATGTCCATCCCTCGCGATCCATTTCGGTTTCCGCCTCCGATACATCCCGGTGAAATTCTTCGCGAAGACTTCATGGTTCCATATGGTCTGTCGGCTAGCGCACTTGCAGTTGCTTTGAAGGTATCGCCAACTCGCATCAGTGAGATCTTGGCTGAGCGACGTGGGATTACTGCCGATACCGCTTACCGGCTTGCTTTGTACTTTCAGACGACCCCGGACTACTGGATGAACTTCCAGAGTCACTACGAGC
The DNA here is from genome assembly GCA_023265355.1 of Terriglobus sp. GTDB lineage: Bacteria > Acidobacteriota > Terriglobia > Terriglobales > Acidobacteriaceae > Terriglobus. Next base: position 119 of record JAHFTZ010000384.1, on the reverse strand, counting down.
TTTCTCTTGTCGCTCATAAAGGGCACAAAGCGCTGAAGCGAGAAGTGCAACCCAGGGTTGCTCGTTGAAAAGCAGTAGTTCGAAACAGGCGAATGGATAAAGGGGCGTAATGGCACTTA
>JAHFTZ010000383.1 GCA_023265355.1 Terriglobus sp. | reverse complement strand
GTTAACGGAGCCATCTTTTCCGAAGAGGGTCGTCGATTGTGCATCCAGGGTGATCAGGTCGATCCACGGGTTCTTGCTGGTGTCGACGAAGGTAAACGAGCGGCTTTCAAGATAGGCCGCGGTGGGCACGTTGAAGAGCAGGGAGATCTGATCGCCTGTGACCTCGTAGGTCATGAAGCCCAGCAGGGCGTTGCTCCCGCTTCCCGGCGCGAGGATCGAGCCCAGGTCTTTGGTCGTCGCCTGCATGGGGTTGTTTTCGTATACATGAATGTTGTCTCCCATCAGATCGGCTCTGGCAGCGAGAGGAGAGGCGAAAAGAACGACCGCGAGATACAAACAGGCCCTGAAACGCATAGAAGAATCTCCGGCGTACTCTGTACGCATTCAGAATTTACCGATTTTGATCGTGCAAACACCAGGTTTGAGATGAGAAAGTACTTTCTCATCTCGAAAGACAGTGTCGCTTCATCTCTGCGAGACAACTACAGATTGAGGAAAGACGTCGCACTAGACTTCACCTGCTGGAATATGAACACAACCCCACAGCCGCGTCGGAATCTTTTTATCCTCCTGGCGCTGTGGCTGGTGCTCTACGCCAGCTTCGCGCTCTTCATGCCGCCGCTGCTGGACGACGCCGACTCCGTGCACGCCGAGGTGGCGCGTGAGATGGTGCAGCGGCACGATCCCGTCACGCTCTACGCCAACGGCATCCGCTATCTGGAAAAGGCTCCGCTCCTCTACTGGAGTATGGCGGTAAGCTTTCGACTCTTCGGCGTCCGCGAGTCTGCGGCGCGTCTTCCCCTTGCGCTGTACGTTCTGGCCCTGCTGCTCACGGTGGAAAACCTCGGCCGCCGTATGTTTCGGAGTGAACGCGTAGGCTTTTACGCCGCACTTATTCTGCTCTCCAGCTTTGGGCTGTTTATCTTCACGCGGATTCTTATTCCGGATGCCATCGTCTGTCTGTGGCTCGCGCTTGCGATCGCGGCGTTCTGGCGCACCGAGGAGCAGGAGAGGCCTACGCTGGCACCGTGCCTTGTCTTCGGAGTCGCCTGTGCGCTGAATATTCTGACGAAAGGCCTCATCGGTCTCGTCTTTCCCCTGGGGATTGTGCTGTTGTATCTCGTGCTCACGCGCGGCGTGGCGGGAACGGTTGAGCGGCTTACACGGCTTCATCTGCTGCCCGCTCTTCTGTTCTTCCTTGCGGTGGCGGCCCCGTGGCACATGCTCGCGGGCCTGCATAATCCGACGCAGGGCCATCCCCTTGGCCTGAATCATCTCGGTGGACACTGGAACGTTCCGCTTCCCACCCTGGGCAGCGTGCATGGCTGGACGTGGTTCTACTTCATGAACGAGCACGTTCTGCGTTATTTGAACCTCCGCGTTCCACGCGACTACGACACCGTGCCGCTCGCCCTCTTCTGGGGATTCCTTCTGATCTGGCTCATGCCCTGGAGCGCATTTCTCTTCAAAGCCATCGGCGCTGTGCCGTGGCGCAACGCTCTGCGTAGGAAGGGCATGAACGAAGAGGGGCGCGCGCGCCTTCTCCTTGGCGTGTGGGCGCTGTTTCCGCTCGTCTTCTTCTCGTTTTCTACGCGGCAGGAGTACTACGTTCTGCCCGCTCTGCCTGCCTTCGCTCTTCTCATCGCGAAGTGGCTTCACGACGAGGCACGCCAGGCCGAGGAGTTTCCGCTTCCCGGAGGTCTGGTCACTGCCGGCCAACGTATCTCGTTCGTCCTGCTGATCTGTGGATCCGTTTCGGCCCTTGTCTGTATGTTCTTCGTGCTCCATGCCAAACCACCGTCGCAGGGCCTCGATCTGGCGACTCTGCTCCAGCAGAATCCCGGCGACTATGCGCTTTCGTTCGGCCACTTCCTCGATCTCAATGTGCAGGCCATGGGAGCCTTTCGGGTACCTCTCGTTCTTACCGCGCTTGCTCTCTTCTTCGGAACGTATGCCTGCTGGTGGGCACGACGCAGATACCAACCGCACGCCGCCAACCTCGCGCTCGTCGCCATGGCCTCTCTTTTTCTGGTTGCGGCGCACATAGGTCTGCAGATCTTTTCGCCCGTGCTTACCTCGCACCAACACGCCCTTGCGATCGCGCGCGCGCTTCGTCCAGGCGATCTGATCGTCTTCAACGACGAGTATGAGGCCGCATCGACGCTTGGTTTTTATCTGCAGCGCCCCGGTCCGGAGGGCAGCGAGCCCATCCACATCCTGCATGGCCACTCCGCCAATCTCTGGTATGGAAGCTTCTTCAGCGACGCTCCAAAGATCTTCGAAGACGATGCGAGCTTCCTGCAAAAGTGGACGGGACCGCAGCGTGTCTTCCTCTGGACAGAACCTGGCAAGAAGCCAAAGCTGCCCGGCCCATCGTTCGTCATTTCGCAAGGTGGAGGGAAGCTCATCCTAAGTAACAGGGCAAGTGAAAAATAATTTGATCTCGGACTAGTCTAGGCCTAGTTACCGCTTCAGATACCCGTCGAAATCGAAGATATTGGGCTAAATCGCGGTACTTTCCGACTTACATGCAAGATCTTGTGATCGTCATCACAGCGATAAGTTCGATTATCGAAAGTCCATGAAAGAAAACGACTAGAGGTGCATTCCAGCCGATGCAAAACACGTCCGTGACGCTGATATATTGAAATCTCCCGGATGTATTTCCTCGACGGATGTAACCGCGCGAATCATCCCGGACAACCCAACGGGTGTCAGCGGTAGTAGTGCAGACGGTTTGTAAAGCAGTTCGGTAGCAGAGTAGTGAGTCGTTTGGTAGCAACGCAGTAAGCAAATGATTTTGAACCAATGATTTTTCCTTAGACACAGAGGAAGCAGGACGTACTCATGGCGCAAGTTTTTGACCGCAGTTCGAACGCCCTGGCTCGGGCAGGCCTTGTATTGACAGGTCTGATCGTCGTCGCCCTGGGCGTGGCGTTGAACCAGCTGCAGCGATCCCCGTGGGTGACGCGGCAGGGCCAGCGGGCCGATCAGCCGGTTCCGTTCTCGCATCGCCACCACGTCGAAGGCCTGGGCCTCCAGTGCCAGTACTGTCACACCTCGGTCGAGAAGTCTTCCTACGCCGGAATTCCGCCGACCAAGACCTGCATGAACTGCCACGCGCAGATCTGGACCAACGCCGCCATGCTTGAGCCTGTACGGACGAGCTGGGCTACGGGCGAGTCGATCAAATGGATCCGTGTTCACGACCTTCCGGATTACGTTTACTTCAACCATGA
>JAHFTZ010000382.1 GCA_023265355.1 Terriglobus sp. | reverse complement strand
ACGATCAGCTTTCTTTCTGCTGTCGGCAACACCGCACGATCCTGTTCCGCAGGGGAGAGGTCTCCATGCAGCGGAAGGACGAGCAAACCGGTTTGGCGGGCAACAGCTGCGCACTCGCGGATGGCGCGCCGAATCTCCGCGGCTCCGGGCAGGAAGGCGAGAATGTTGCCGCTGTGCCGCTCTTTGTTCAGCAACTCAACCGCGCGCCTGACCTGAACGTGCAATGGGTCTGCGGTGTAAGGCAGGTTCCTGATGGATAACGCAAAAAGTCTCCCCTCGGATCGAAGGACGGGGCAGTCTCCCAGATATCGAGCAATCGGCGCAGCATCCAGGGTCGCCGACATCACGACGATGCGGATCTCTGGCCGCGTTCGCTGCAGGCGCTTCAAGAGTGCCAGCGCAAGATCGCTGTCCAAATGGCGTTCATGAAATTCGTCGAGAACGACGGCGTCGACGCCTTTGAGGTTTGGGTCGCTTAGAAGCCGACGAGTCAGAATACCTTCGGTCATGAACCGCAGACGTGTACGCGGTCCAATCTTCTCCTCAAAACGCACCTGATATCCGACGATTCCGCCAACTTCTTCGCCCAACTCCCATGCAACCCGACGTGCCGCAAGGCGGGCAGCGATCCTTCTGGGTTCGAGCACTAGAACCTCACCCGCGACGAGATCGAGGAGGGCTGGCGGGACGCGGGTAGTCTTTCCGGCTCCCGGAGGAGCTTCGAGAACAAGGTTGGGCGTCCGCTGCAGAGAGGCAGAAATCTCCGGCAGAATCGCATCCACCGGAAGAATGGGCTTTCGACTCACTGGAACAATCGGAACACGGCGTTTCCTCGCAGTCAACGCGACGCCTCGTTCTGTTTTTATAATGGGGTTATGTCGAAACGTGAATTCCAGACCGAAGTCAGTCAACTGCTCCAACTGATCATCCACTCTCTCTATTCACACCCTGAGATCTTCCTGCGCGAACTGATCTCGAACTCTTCCGATGCGCTGGACAAACTGCGGCATCTCACTCTGACAGATGACGTCTACAAGGCGCTTCCGTTCAATCCGCGGATTGATCTGGAACTCGATGAAGAGAACAGTACTCTCACGATCTCCGACACGGGTATCGGCATGAACGAAGAGGACCTGGTCTCTCATCTAGGCACCATCGCCCGTTCCGGGACGAAGAACTTTCTTGCGCAGCTCTCCGGAGATGCGAAGAAGGACTCGAATCTTATTGGACAGTTCGGTGTCGGCTTCTATAGCGCCTTCATGGTCGCCGATAAGATCGAGGTGGTCTCCCGCAAGGCAGGCGAAGAGCAGGCTTGGCGATGGGTGAGCGATGGCAAGACCGGCTTTGAGATTGAGCCCGCTGAGCGCGCTGTCGCCGGAACCACTATCCTGCTTCACTTCAACGAAGAGGGCAAGCAGTACGCGAACAGCTGGCGCTTACAGGAGGTCGTAAAGAAGTACTCCAACCACATCGCCTTTCCCATTTTCCTGACCTACGACAAGAGTTTGTGGAACGAAGCAGAGAAGAAGTCGGACAAGACACGCACGACCGAACAGGTCAACGCGGCGAGCGCTCTCTGGCGTCGTCCCAAGAGTGAGCTCACGGAAGACGATTACAAAGAGCTGTACAAATCCATCTCCGGCGATTCGCAGGATCCGCTCTTCTGGTTTCACACACGGGCGGAAGGAACACTCGACTACACCACGCTCTTTTACATCCCTTCCAAGGCCCCGCTGGACCTTTACCAGGCGGAGTACAAAGTAGGCGTCAAGCTCTACGTGAAGCGCGTCTTCATCATGGACGACGCCAAGGAGCTGCTTCCGCAGTACCTGCGCTTCGTCCGCGGCATCATTGACAGCGAAGATCTTCCGCTCAACGTCAGCCGGGAGATCCTGCAGCAGAATCGCGTCCTCACCAGCATTCGTACTGCCAGCGTCAAAAAGATTCTTTCCGAGCTGAAAAGCATCGCGACAAACGATCCTGAAAAGTATCTTGCCTTTATCAAGGAGTACAACCGTCCTCTCAAAGAGGGTCTGTACGGCGACTTCGCCAACCGCGAGACTCTCCTCGATCTGGTGCGCTTCAAATCCACTAAGGCAGATGGACTCACTAGTCTTGCCGAAGTGAAGGCCAGGATGAAAGAGGGCCAGAAGGCCATCTACTACATTACCGGGGGCGCCGAATCTCTTCTGAGCAAATCGCCACTTCTGGAGATCTATAAGAAGAAGGACTTCGAAGTTCTGATCCTCGACGATGAGATCGACGAGATCGTTTTCTCTGGCGTCGACAAATACGGTGACATCGACATCAAGGCGGTCAACAAGGCTTCAACGAGCGAAGACCTGAAGGACGACGGCGAGGAAGAGACAACAAACGCCGAAGCCCTCAAGCCTTTACTCGACAAGCTGAAAGCTACCCTGGGAGACCGCGTCAAGGATGTACGCGCCTCCGTGCGGCTTGCAGATAGCCCGTCGTGCATCGTCTCCGATGAAGAGGAGCCTTCCATGCAGATGCAGCAGATGATGCGTGCGATGGGGCAGAAGGAGTTTCCCGCGACCAAGCCCACGCTCGAGATCAATCCTGATCACGAGATTGTGAAGAAGCTGCTTGCGCACTCCGATGGGGACTCAATCACCGAGGACGCCGCCTGGATGCTCTTCGATCAGGCGCTGCTTATGGAAGGTGTACCGCTGCAGGACCCCGCCGTCTTCGTGCATCGTCTCAACCGTATCCTGAGTCTGTCGATCTAACGGCCTGTACACTCCCATTCCTCAAAGAGAGTGAGGAATGGGAGTGAGGTTCGAAGGAAGATACAGCGGATGAGAAGGTGAGCCGTCTTTGGAAAGACGCAAGTGGTGCAGCGTTGCTCCGGTGTCACGCAATAGCGCCGCCACTCTGAGGGATCTGGAACGGAGCACCTTGGGTGGCTGACCATAGGCGAGAATGACAGCTCCCGCCTTCTTCGCCATCGCAACGAGAGCGTCGTCATTCTCCGGGCCAGCAGGATCCTCCACCTCAAGAAGTCGCTGCTTATCCGTAGCGCGGTAGGCATGGACGTTCCCGACCAGTTGGCCGCCATATCCCCAGAGGCGAGCGTACCGACCGGTCCGAATGAGCGTCGGGTCCGCATGTTCAATGCTCGCGACGGACGGATTCATCAGCAACCACATAATGGGTGGAAGCTTCGCATCCCAGATCTCGTCAAGCGTGTAACGATCCCGGTTGCACGCGGAGAAGCGCGCTGTGATCT
>JAHFTZ010000381.1 GCA_023265355.1 Terriglobus sp. | reverse complement strand
CGCAATCGCGAGAGAGAGGCGGACTACCTCGCCCTCCACGCCTTCGAAGTACTTGCGTCGCTCTTCTGTAAAATCTTCCAGCGTTCGGGCGAGCATAGCTCGCTCTTCATTCAACTTAAGTTCAAAGGCTGCTTCAAGCATCTCTGTGCTCGCGATCTCTATGGCTTCCTGTTGTCGTGGCGGAGAAAGAACTTCCACCACCGCGTCCTCAACGGGTTCAGGAGACGGTGTTATGGAATATCGATCTTCCGACTCAGGATCCAGGCAGCGAAAGACCAGTGGAGAGACGCCCTCGGGTAAAAAAGGCGTTTCACTAGACGATGTTTCTTCAAAGAATGACGTCACTATCTGCCTCCACTTTTAGAATGATCTTTCCTTCCGCGTCGAGTCGGCGCGCAAGCGCGAGCAGTTCCTGCTGAGCCTGTGAGATATCCCTTCCGCGTAAAGGGCCAAGTGCTTCCATATCGTCCTTCAGCATGTCTATCGCACGTGAACTCATGGACTGGAAGATATGGATTCGGAGATTCTCGTCCGCTGTCTTGAGCGAGATCGCCAGAAGCTTTTTATCCGCCGCGTTGACCAGTTCGCGGATGCTGGCTGTGGGAACGGTGATCAGATCCTCGAAGGTGAACATCAGGTTGCGAATCCCAATGGCCAACTTCGGCTCCTTCTGTTCAATCTCGTCCAGGATGCCTCTACTCGCACCCTGGTCCAGACGATTGAGAAGCTCCGCCACTGCTTTGAACCCTGCATAGGACCGGCGACCGTTGGCTCCCAGTGCTTCCATCCGGCGATAGAGAATAAGGGCCACCTTCTGGGCCATCTCCGGGGAGAACTGACGCATCTCCGCCAGGCGACGGACGGCCTCCACACGAAGATCTTCGCGCAGTTGCATCAGAACGGCGGATCCCTGCTTTGGATGAAGGTGTGCCAGGACGAGAGCTATCGTCTGAGGGTGTTCTCCCTCAAGAAACTTACTCAACTGCGTAGGATCCATCCGCTGAAGCGCTGCCAAATCACCATGAGAGTTTTCGCGTAGGCGATAGATCTGCGCCATAAGATCTTCGGCTCGTTCCCTGCCGAAGGCATCTGTCAGCAACCTCTCTGCCTGGTCAGGACCGCCCCTAAGCAGGACCTGCTGCGTCTCGAGCAGATCGTGAAACTCCGTCAGCACCTCGGTCTGCTCAGTCAGAGTCACTTCGCCGATGCGCGAGATTTCGTCCACGACTCTCTGAATGTGATCTTCACTGAGGCCTTGAAAGAGTGAGGTCGAAAGCTCGTCTCCCACGCTCATCATCAAAACTGCGGCTTTGCGAAGCCCTGGAATGGCGCTGCCGTACGTCATCGCCCCCATTAGTCAGCCCTCCCTGATCCGATCCAAGATTCCAAAAGACGTGCACTCTGTTGCGGGTCGCTTCTGATCTGATTCCGCACGGCTTCGAAGGTATTCTGTGCCTGCGAAGCCGAGATTTGTCCAACCTCTGGAGGAACGGGAACACTGAGGTCCACTGCGGGGACAGGCATGGGAAGCAGCGGTTGCAGTGCCTTGCTTACCTGCTGACCAAGCGGACGGAGGACGAAGAAACAGATAAGAGCGGCGCAGGCAATCACTCCCAGGGTGCGAATCAGGGTCGGCTGTGTACGCAGAAAGTTGCTGCCATGCTCGGCCTGACGTTCGAACCAGTTCGACCGGGCGTCCGCTGTGTTTTCGGAGAAGGCGATATTCTCGATCACCACCTGGTCGGAGCGTTTGGGATCGAAGCCCACTGCTGCCTGAGCAAGCTGTTCTAGCCGCCGCATCTCTTCCGGCGTTCGTTGTTTCCAGAGAACTGCGCCGTCCTTTCCCGCTTTTTCAGTGACCGCCCGATCGTTGACCACGATTGCCGCCACCACCCGCTGTACCCGTCCCGGACCCCGCTGCGTATGCACAAGGTGCCGCGTCACCGCGTAGCTGCTGCTCTCTTCTCGAATGGCCTGTGACGGTCCTCCCGCCTGTGGGTACACAGGCAGAGTACTTGGGTCTTTCTTCGCAGGTGTGGCCAGAAGTGGCGGCACAGCAGGAGCGGGGCCTGGCATATTAGCCGCCGCGCCGGCAACCGCACCCTGGCGATTGGCCTGCGTCGAACTTTGTTCGCTTCTCTGCATGCTGACCGGAACGGACTGCTGTGGGTCGTACACCTCGTCGGTCCGCTCCTCTGCGTCCGGGTCAAAGCTGAGATTCACCGTTGCGCGAATATTCCCAGTCCCGGCCAGCGGTTCGAGCATCGCCACCAGCTTTCGTTCGAGGGCCTGCTCCTGCTCCTGTACTTCGCCCCGTTGTGTGGGACCGTTGAGGTCAAAGCGTCCGTCCGCATCTACGAGTGCTACCTGATCCGGATGGAGGTTTTCAACGGCTCCCGCGACCAGAGCACGGATCGATGCCGCCTGATCGCGTGCGAGGGATGCATTCCGCATTTTCAGTACGACGCTCGCGGTAGCCGGATGCTCTTCTGCTGCAAAGAGAGACTGCCGCGAAAGCGTGAGATGCACGCGCGCCGAGCGGACCGCGCCGAGCGTTTCGATCGTGTGTTCCAACTCGCCTTCTAGCGCACGCTGATAGTTCACCTTCTCGTCAAACTCAGAGCCTACCCAGTTTGGCTTGTCGAAGAGTTCAAAACCCATGCGCCCCGATCCGGGCATGCCCTTGGCTGCGATCGCCATACGTGCCTTGTCCACCTGCTCGGCGGCCACTTCAATTCCCGATCCATCCGGTGTCTGTTGATACGCGATGCCAGCGGACCCAAGCTGCTGTTCAACCTGTTGAAGATCTCTTCCTTCAAGCCCTTTGAAGAGAGGCCGCCAATCGGTACGCCCAGTCCACCACACCAGGGCCGCGCAGAGCGCGACGAGAGCGAAGGCACTTCCAAACAGCATCGTTCGTTGACGCTCTGGCATAGCAGCCACGCGGCTGCGCAACTCTTCCGCCAGGGCCAGAACTTTCTGTTTGGCCATTTGGGGACTGAAGCTCGTCTTTTGTAGTTCGTTTGCCATGATGTCCAAGAAACCCTAGAACTGCATCTGCATCATCTGTTGATAAGCGGAGATCGCTTTATTGCGGACCTGCAGAGCGAGCTCAAAGGCCAGCGTCGATTTTTGTGTTGCAATCATCGCCTCATGCACATCTACGCCGTCGCCGCTCAACAACCCCGTTACCGCCTTTGAGGCTTTGGCATCCAGCTCCTGCGTCTGCCGCATGGCGGAACGGAAGATCTCTGAAA
>JAHFTZ010000380.1 GCA_023265355.1 Terriglobus sp. | reverse complement strand
GGTCAGCAGCAAGGTGGCGACCGCCACGAGCAGAGTGGCCGTCTGATGCTTCAGAACCCACTTCAACGTTCGGCCGTAGAAGGCGATCATGCGTTCAAACATGCGCTCGGAGGCCTTGTAAAAGCGGCCTTCCTGGGCCTTGGGATCGTGCTTGAGAATGCGCGAGGCCATCATCGGCGTGAGGGTTAGGGACACCACCGCTGAAAGGATGATGGTCACCGCAAGCGTCACCGCAAACTCGCGGAAGAGTCGACCAACAACATCCCCCATAAACAGCAGCGGGATGAGTACCGCAATCAGCGATACCGTAAGAGAAAGAATCGTGAAGCCAATCTGCTCCGCGCCCTTAAGCGCAGCCTCCATCGGAGGTACGCCCTCTTCCAGATAGCGCGAGATGTTCTCCACCATCACGATGGCATCGTCCACAACAAAACCCGTGGAGATCGTCAGCGCCATTAGCGAAAGATTATCCAGAGAATATCCGAGCGCATACATCGCACCCATCGTTCCCACGAGCGACAGGGGCACCGCGATCGAAGGGATGATCGTCGCGTACAGATTTCGCAGAAACAGGAAGATCACCAGGATGACAAGACCGATCGTCAGTACCAGCTCGAACTCCACGTCGCTCACGGAAGCCTGAATTGGCGTCGTCAAGTCGGTAAGCGTTGTGACCTCGATACCCGCAGGCAGGTTTGCCTTGAGCTGTGGAAGAAGTGCCTTGATGCTCTTCACTACGGCGATCGTATTGCCACCAGGCTGGCGGTGCACATTCAGAATGATCGCTGGCGTCTCATTCATCCATGCGGCCTGCCCTGTGTTCTCTACGCTGTCAATAATGTTCGCCACATCCGGCAACATCACGGCAGCACCGTTGCGGTAGGCTACGACTACCTTTCTGTAGTCCGCGCTCGAAACCAACTGATCGTTCGCGTCGATCTGATAGTCCTGCCGCGCGCCATCGAAGTTACCCTTCGCAGCGTTGATGCTGGCGCTAGTGACAGCGGTGCGAAGGTCTTCCATGCCAAGCCCAAAGGACGACAGGGCCGTGGGGTTGGCCTGAATGCGCACGGCCGGCTTCTGGCCACCACTGATGCTTACAAGACCAACGCCGTTCAACTGCGAAATCTTCGGTGCCAGTCGCGTATCGACGAGATCTTCCACCTGCGGCAGCGGAATATTCTTCGAGGTCACGGCCAGCGTCATCACCGGCGCATCCGCCGGATTCGTCTTGCTATAGATCGGCGGCGCGGGCAGGTTAGCCGGCAAAAAGTTCTGCGCGGCATTGATGGCGGCCTGTACCTCTTCTTCCGCGACGTCGATGTTCAGCGACAGGTTGAACTGCAGCACGATGACGGAGTTTCCGCCCGCACTGGTCGAGGTCATCTGGCTCAAACCCTGCAGCTCGCCGAACTGACGCTCCAGGGGCGCAGTCACAGTAGTTGCCGTTACATCAGGACTTGCGCCCGGATAGAACGTCACGACCTGGATCGTCGGATAGTCCACTTCAGGAAGCGCGGAGACGGGCAACTGCGTGTAAGCCACAATTCCAACCAGCAGAATCGCCGCCATCAGAAGCGCCGTCGCAACAGGACGGAGGATGAACGGGCGCGATGGACTCAAGGCGCGATACTCCCGCTACTCTGTGTCGACACAGCTTCCTGCGCGGCGAGCTTCACTCGCGATCCGGTCTGCAACTTGTCGAAGCTGGAGTTCGCAACCACTTGTCCGGGGCTGATGCCCGTCACCTGTGAAATATCTCCGTCTGTTACGCCTACCTTTATAGCCTGAAGCTGCGCCTTGTTATTCGCCAGAACATATACGTACGTGCTCTTGTCGTTGTGCTGAACTGCAGAAGTGGGCAGCAACGTCACATTCTGCAAGGAGCTGACGAGCAGTCGCGCGTTGACGAACTCGTTCGGATACAGCGTGCCATCACGATTGTCGAACTGCGCACGAGCCTTCACAGTGCCTGTCGTCGTGTCTACCTGATTGTCCAGCGACAACAGAGTGCCACTGGCAATCTTGCTCTGCGCCGAGCGGTCAAACGCATCCACCGTCAACTTCACCCCAGCCTTCATACGCGGAAGCACCTGGCCCAGAGCGTCTTCTGCCAGCGTGAAGATCACTGTGATGGGTTCCACTTGCGCAATCACCACCAGCGGCGTCGCTCCACTCGCGGTCACGAGATTACCCGGATCTACCAGACGCAGGCCCACTCGTCCGCTGATCGGTGCGACGATGTGACAGAAATCCACCTGCACCTGGTCAAACTGCACAGCACCATCGTCCTGCTTCACCGTTCCCTGGTCCTGCAGTACCACCTTCTCCTGGTCTTCATACGTCTGTCGCGGAATCGCGTTCTTCGCCCACGCCTGCTTGTACCTCTCCAGGTCCATCTGAGCTTCTTCGAGAAGTCCCTGGTCACGAAGCAGTGTTCCCTGTGCGGTTAGAAGATTGGCACGATATTGCCTCGAATCGAGATCGATAAGCGGATCTCCCTTCTTTACAAACTGGCCTTCGCGGTAATGGACCGCAGTCACCACCCCCGTCGCCTGCGCCGTGATCGACGAGGTGTATACGGGAGTTACTGTGCCTATCGCTTCCTGATAAATGCCGATACTGCCTTGCCGGGCTGTAGCGGGCACCACCGGCACAACGCCACCCGCTCCACGCGCCGGCTTCGCGGGAGCATCATGCCGATGCATCACCCACCAGAAGGCAAGGAAGAAAGCGAGAAGAATGATGCTCCAGACAATGAAGCGTGAAGCATGTTTGTGCTCCGATGAGTCAGGCGTGGCAGCGGCAGGGAGTAAATGAGCAGGATCCGTAATCGGATGGTCGGGCTTGTCGAGAGACAAAAGTGATACTCTCCTCGATCTTCGATTTCAGAAGATGGAAAATTCTTTAACTACCAAAGTGACGAATCCGGAGACCAGAAAGATTCAGGTTTGATGGACGTGCTAAATACTGCTGCAAAGCACTTACAAAAAATAGCTGGAGGAATCGCGATTAAAAAGTAACCGTATCCAATTTTTTGCTATTTCACAGCTTGATCTTGATGCAGACGCATCAAATCGTTTTTTCAGAACATTAGAATCTGTAAAAACGATGCAATAAACGGCCCTCAGTGTTGTCTAAGTACCAAGGGCTTTATTTACGCCAAAGCATGAGCGCATTTTGTAAATGCCGTAGGGAGTTACTACATGATGAATCGCCGGGTTCTCGCTTCACTCTTCACCGTGATCGTCGGAACT
>JAHFTZ010000379.1 GCA_023265355.1 Terriglobus sp. | reverse complement strand
GTGCTTTTCGAGCACTCATAGCCGTTAGGATGAACACATGATCGTCAAGCTGTGCAACGCGAACGAGCTTCCGCCGGAGAACGAGATGAAGGCATTTCGCGGCGGCGCTCTGGAGATCTGCGTGGCGCGGCACGAGGGCGGCATGTTCGCCTTTGACAACGAGTGCCCCCACCAGAATGCGCCGCTGTCGAGCGGACATATCGAAGGCACCAAGGTCGTCTGTCCGTACCATGCGTGGCGCTTCGATATCACCGATGGATGCCCTGAGATCGCGGGCGATCCGTCGCTGGTGCTCTACGAGATCCGGCAGTATGACGACGAGGTTTTCATCAAACTACCCGATGTTATGAAACCCGTTCGTTGAGTTCGTCGGGCTGCGATGCTACTTTCAAGAGAACAACCTAAGGCGATGGGGTTCCGCCACTAACCGCCCGCGCAGCATGCGTGGAGCTGATGACTCCTACGAAACAACGTAGGAGGAAGTGTGCCCGAAGTTTTGTCGACCACCCCCACCACACCGCATTTCACATGGAAGCACGCCTTCAACCTTAGCGCCGCCCTGCGCTGGATCGGCATCTCCGCAGTCATTGGAGCACTTGCGGGAACGGCTTCTGCGTTTCTGCTCGTCTCGCTCGAGTTCGCCACGAAGACAAGAGAGGCGCATCGCTGGCTGATCGCTCTGCTTCCCGTGGCGGGATTTTTCGTCGGCCTGCTCTATCGCCACTTCGGCAGCAAAGTCGAACGCGGGAACGCTCTCATCCTCGAAGAGATCCACGATCCGCAGGAGACGATCTCGCTCCGGATGACGCCTCTGATCCTGCTCGGGACCTTTCTAACGCATCTCTTCGGCGGCTCCGCGGGACGCGAAGGTACGGCCCTGCAGACGGGCGCATCGCTCGCCGACCAGCTTACAAAGCCGCTGGCGCTGGACGGATCGCAGCGAAGATTGCTGTTGATGGCAGGTCTGAGCGCCGGCTTTGGCTCTGTCTTTGGAACGCCCCTCGCAGGCTTCGTCTTCGGCATGGAAGTCCTTGGCTTTGGCCGTCTACTCACGCCCGCCATCGGCCCTTGCCTTATCGCGGCTGTCATTGGAGACATCGTCACACGCGCCTGGCGTGTGCATCACACGATCTACCGGGTGGATGCGCTGGCGGGCTTTACGCCGAAGACCGTGCTTGCTTCTGTTCTCGCCGGAGCGCTGTTTGGCCTGATGGCGCTGCTCTTTTCGTTCGGTGTGCATCACCTGTCTTCATGGTCGAAGAAGCTTGTGCCCTTCGGTCCTCTGCGGCCTGTCATCGGTGGCGTGATCATTGCGACGGCGGTATTCGCGATGGGAACGACGCGGTACATCGGACTCGGCGTGCCTGTGATCGTGGATGCGTTTCACCAAGTGCTGCCGCGCGCGGACTTTGCATGGAAGACGATCTTCACCGTCGTCACACTAGGGCTGGGATTCAAAGGCGGAGAGGTCACGCCGCTCTTCTTCATCGGGGCAACGATGGGCAACGCGCTCTCCGCGCTTCTGCCGCTGCCCGCTTCCCTTCTGGCGGGGATGGGTTTTGTGGCACTGTTCGCAGGCGCTGCAAAGACACCTATTGCTTCCACCATCATGGCGTTTGAGCTCTTCGGACCGGTCCCCGGATGCTTCGCAGCGATTGCCTGCATGGCAAGTTACCTCTGCTCCGGAAAACTCGGCATCTATCCTCTGCGCAAGCCGATTTAGTTGGCGATCGGCGAACGCGGGATGACGCGAAGGTCGAGCAGCTCAATCTCCGGCGTCAGATAGTCTTCGCGCACGGGCTCGTCCTTCATCAAACCAGTCGACAGATACTTCTTGTTGTCGTCACAAAAGACCGTGGCGACAACGGGATGCTCATGTTGCAGACCAGCCATCACGGCGGCAAGGAAGTTACATCCCGACGAGATACCCAGCGCGAGACCGAGTCTACGCGCGAGTTTTTGCGCCATCAGAATCGCATCGCCATCGTGGACTGCGATCACCTCATCCAGGCGCTTGAGCTCGACGATCTGCGGGATGAACTCGTCCGAGATGCCTTGGATACGATGCGAGCCGACCTTGTACCCAGTCGTCAGCGTCGGTGATTCGGCAGGCTCTACAGGATGAAGCTTGATTCTCTTGTCATGCAGACGAAGACAGGCCGAAACGCCCATGATCGTTCCACCCGTTCCGACGCCAGCGACAAAGGCATGTGGATGAAGGTTCGCTACACTCATCTGCGCGAGAAGCTCCGGTCCGGTGTTGCGTGCGTGTGCCTGCACGTTGGCCTGGTTTTCAAACTGCCGCGGCAGAAAGATCCCCGCGCACTCCGACATGCGCTTTTCGCAGAGAGAGATGCTTCCAAGGAAACCGCCGTCGGCCTTGCTGACGGAGACGACCTCCGCGCCATAGCTGCGGATGATATCGACACGCTCGCGGCTCATCCAGTCGGGCATGTAGATGACGACCGGATGCCCGAGGGCCGCGCCAATCGCCGAGAGAGAAATGCCGGTATTGCCGCTGGTCGCTTCAACGATCGTGTCGCCGGGGGCGATGACGCCGGTAGCGTAGGCGTTCTCAAGGATGTGAAGCGCCATGCGATCTTTGATGGAGCCGCTCAGGTTCATCTGCTCCGCCTTCGCACAGATCGTTCCCACGCGACCGCGAAAGCGACAGTCGATCGCCAGCAGTGGCGTCTGTCCAATCATTTCGCGAAGAGCGTCAAAGCGTGTGTGCACAGAAGGCGACGTGGAATTGAACATGCTTTCAGCCTAGTGAAGTGGCGCGGCAAGAAACATAGTCTTCGTATGGCTATTCCGCTACGGAATTAAGACTTGCACGGTGAAGAGGCAATATGCCCTTAGGATATAAGGCTTGATTCAAGATCACCGAAAACAGATATTCTGCGGGTACACCCTGGGAGACTTTCTATGAAGCGTTATTGCCTTGCCTGTGACCTCAAAGACGAACCAGCCCTCATCGCGGAGTACATCGAATGGCATACGAAAGTGTGGCCCGAGGTGCTGGAGAGCCTGGGCGCTGCCGGCGTTCTGGACATGGAGATCTATTCCATCGGCGACCGGCTCTTCATGATCATGGAAGTCACAGACGACTTCACCTTTGAACGCAAGGCGTCCATGGATCTCGCAAACCCCGTGGTGCAGGAGTGGGAGACGATGATGAGTCGCTTCCAGTCCACCCTGCCCTTTTCAGAGGGTGGACGGAAGTGGCTGCCGATGGAGCGCGTCTTCTGGCTGCAGGGAGCTCTCGCTCCGTAG
>JAHFTZ010000023.1:11280-11990 GCA_023265355.1 Terriglobus sp. | reverse complement strand
CGCAGGCAGAACCGGAGGTGCGACCACCGGAACCGGATGTCCGCCCGTCGCGACAGCGCGAAACAAACCGACGCCGATCACCGCCAGAAGCGATGCGAGGAAGAGATACGTCGGAAGCATGAAGACCGCTCCGGTATCGCGCACGCCTCGCATATTCACCAGCGTTAGCAAGGCCAGAATGCCAAGGCAGAGCGCGAGGATATGCGGATGCAAACTCGGCACAGCGGAGACCAGCGCGCCCACGCCTGCGGAGATGCCGACCGCGGCGGTCAGAACGTAGTCGATCATGAGAGCCGCAGCCGCAAAGAGACCCGCTCTGCTGCCGAGATTCTCACTTGCAACCGTGAAGCTGCCACCGCCGTGCGGATACGCGTCAATCGTCTGCCTGTAAGAGAAGAAGACGATCGTCAGCAGCGCGAGAATGGCGAAGCTGATGGGGACGATGTAGTGGACGCCCATCAGGCCGAGCGGAATCAGAAGAGTCAGTGCAGCCTCTGGACCGTAAGCCGCTGAACTCAACGCATCCAGACCGAAGATCGGAATACCCGCTACCGGACCCACGTGCTCGGCCCGCTCCTCTGACGTAGCCAGAGGTTTACCCATCAAAGCGCTAAAAAGTGACAATTGGCCCACCGCCCCCTCATATCCTTCGAGAGCATAAGCCGAATCGTGTAAGTAAACCGTTAAAGCCTTACCGTACTTTTAGGACA
>JAHFTZ010000023.1:4553-11270 GCA_023265355.1 Terriglobus sp. | reverse complement strand
ACTCCGCCCACAAACGCGCGCCCCTGGTTACGTATGCCCGCGATCTCCTGGTATCCGGTATTGGCGAGGTTGGTCACCTGCAGATACGGCCTCCACCATCCCCGGTTGCGGGTCGCGGAGACATCCACCACAGAGAACGGCGTCTGCTGATACCTCTGCGTCACGCCCAGCCGTGCCGTGGTGGAGACCTGCTTCCATCCTGCGCTCCACTCCGCGTTGGCATTATTTACCGCCTGATTGAAGACAAAGCGCGACTGTAGCCCCTGCAGCGCATCCTGCGCACCGATGGTCGCCGTGTACGCCAGCCTGACACTCTGGCCGCGCGAAAGCCCCGCCTGCGCGGAGATCTCCACACCATTGAAGCCGAGGTTGCGCAGATTCTGCGCCTGATACGGTGCCGTAGACGAGGCACGCACATAGTCGATCGCATCCCGCTGCCGCGAGGCAAAGCCCGTAACGGAGAAAGCGATGCGATCGCTCGCATACCAATCCACGCCGCCATCGTAGTTCCACGCACTCTCGGGTTTCAGCGTCGGATTGCTGATCGTCGTCGGATCGTTGTAGTACAGATCGACGAAGGTGGGAATCCGGTAGCCGTAACCCGCAGACGCCCGCAGCTTGAACTTCTCGTGCACGCGCAGAGCACCGGCAAACATCGGCGCTGCCACGGTATTTCCTCCGCTGAAGACCTCTTCGCGCACACCGGCCGTCAACGATCCACGCTCTCCACGCAACTCCGCGCTCACATAACCTTCGCCGCGATTGCGACCGTGGTGGCCAAGGCTGTTGCTGCCGATCTCATCCGTATTCTCTTCCACGCCGTAAAAGATCCGTAGATGGCTGCCCACGTCATCATGCCGCCGCACCGCGCCCTGCCAGCTCTCGTCGATGTGCTGATTCTTGTAGAACGCCGGATTCTCCCGGAAGAGCACGTAGATATCCGAATGACGCCGGTACGCCACCTGCGCCAGCGTCTTTGCGCCGAGAGCCTGCGTCAGCGAGGCCAACCACCCCTTCGTCCGTTCAAAGGACGGATAGGCACCATAAAACTGGTCCGCTCCAAAGGCACGGTCGCTTCCCGCAAGCAGAACATCCGAATCGCCCAACGAAGTCGTAACGCGGGTTTCGCTGGAGGCAGTCTCGCTGCGATAGTCGCGGTCGGGGATGAAGCCCGTAGAAAAATCCCTCCCTGCGGCCAGCACCTCGCTCGCACGCCCACGCACACCGCTCGCTGTAATCGCCTGCTGGTTGATGCCGTAGCTACCCACGCCAGCGCGCAGGCGCAACTCACTCGCCTCCGGCTTCACCGTTCTTACGTCGATCACACCCGCCAGAGCGTCCGCTCCATAGAGCGTCGATCCCGTGCCATGCAGCACACTCAGGGACGACACCGCCGCCATGGGAACGGGAATGTCGAAGTTGAAGTGCGAGGTCTCCGCGTCGTTGATGCGCAGGCCGTTCAGAAGCACAAGCGTCTGCTCGAAGGTTCCGCCACGGATGGAGATGTCCTGCTGAACGCCCATCGGCCCACGCTGCTGAACAAACACCGAAGCATCTGCGCGCAAGGCCGTAGCCAGTTCAGGAAGAAGCGTGCCCTGCGCCGCAATCGGAAGCGTCTCGATCGACCGCGCATTCTCACCCTCGGCGATAGGTTCAGCGGCACCGAGAACCGTTACCGTCTCTTCCACGGAGAGAGGTGTCGCGGTCTGCTGTGCCGCCACACCCATTGCACAGCCAAGGCAAACGCCTAATCCAACTCGAAGAGCGATGGCACGTAGTGCTTTGACAGAGGCCTGAGGAAAGGTGGTTGTCTGATACAAAAGTGAGCCTCCGCATCGACGATCCTTTGTCTTGTATCGTCCTCTGCACTTGTATCACCGTGGCCTACTCAGAAGACGGAAGTTTAGATCGAAGCTATATAATTGAATGGTTAAATCAACTTTTACGCTCTCCGTATAAAATTTTCTGCGCCGCCTGCCGAGATATCTACTCACCGGCCTCCCATGATGGCGGGTTGACAGGCCTCGAACTGGGCTGTCTGCTGAGTGAGGGCCAGTTCCTTGCGGCATAGATATTCATAGGCTGCACACCATGTGGGATCGCACAGGGCTTTGCCTGCACGGTCATGGAATTAAGTGAATTTTTCCGGCCCTGGTGACTTTTCCGGGCAAGAGGAATCTCATAGGAAGTAACAAGGAGATTTGAACATGGAATTTCGTCAGCTTGGCCGCTCTGGCCTCAAGGTACCCGTTCTTTGCTTTGGCACCGGCACCTTCGGCGGTGGCAACGAGTTTTTCAAAGCCTGGGGTAACACAGACGTCGATGAAGCACGCTCCCTGATCGACCTCTGCATGGAGGCCGGGGTTAATTTCTTCGATACAGCCGATGTCTATTCGAATGGCCGCAGCGAAGAGATTCTCGGCGCTGCCATCGCGCATCTTCCCCGTGAGAGCGTTCTGCTCTCCACCAAGACCACCTACCGCTTCGACAACGGCATCAAGGACGATCCCAACTCTGTCGGAAGCTCCCGCTACCACATCACCAAGCAGATCGAAGGCTCGCTCCGCCGCCTCAAGACCGACTACATCGACATCTATCACCTGCACGCCTTCGACGCCCTCACGCCGGTCGAAGAGACGCTCAACACGCTGGACAAGCTCGTCCGCGAGGGCAAGATTCGTTACATCGCCTGCTCCAACTTCTCCGGTTGGCACCTCATGAAGTCGCTTTCGGTCTCAGAACGTTACGGCTGGCAGAAGTACGTTGCGCACCAGGTCTACTACTCCCTAATCGGCCGCGACTACGAGTGGGAACTCATGCCCCTGGCCCTCGATCAGGGTGTCGGCGCTCTCGTCTGGAGTCCTCTGGGATGGGGACGTCTTACCGGCAAGCTGCGCCGCGGCCAGCCCCTCCCCGAGGTAAGCCGCCTACACAAGGCCGCCGACGGCGGACCCGTCGTTGCGGATGAGTATCTCTACAACGTCGTCGACGCCCTCGACAAAGTGAGTGCCGAAACGGGAAAATCCGTTCCGCAGATTGCGCTCAACTGGCTCCTGCAACGGCCCACGGTCTCTTCGCTCGTCATCGGCGCTCGTAATGAGGAACAGCTCAAGGCGAATCTTGCCGCGGCGAGCTTCAATCTCACAACCGCGCAGGTAGCCACTCTGGACGCCGCCAGCGCAACCCAGCCTGTCTATCCCTACTGGCATCAGCACTACTTCCAGGAGCGGAATCCGCTGCCGGTACCCGCCAGGAAAGAGCCCGGGTCCCCTAAATAATTTCAGCCCAGGAACGCAAAAACCTCTGGACAACCGCCATGTGAAAATGATCCGATTAAGTCCGCCCAGCTAGCATCTCGCCGGGCGGACTTGGCATCGGAGTGGAAATGTCGAAAGTGAAAAACCCGTCGCTTGGAGCAGACGGAGCTGGCACCCCGGAGTGTCCCAAGTGCAGCAGCTTCAATATCTCCAGATCGGAGCGAAAGAGCTTTCTTGAGAAGCACTTCTACACCTTCTTCGGTCGTTTTCCCTGGAAATGCCTCTCCTGCAGGGAGCGCTTTCTGATGAAGGACCGCGGCGAGTGGCGTCTGTTGCGCTATAGCGGCAAGAAAAAATCAGCCCCGGGTGCGGGGAAAGAAAAGCTTCAACAGAAAGCCTGATTAATGGCTATGACTGTGGCCGTGCCCGTGATGCGCGTGCATCTGGACCACGGAAAGCTCTCCCGGCGAACAGCAGTCGTTCACCGTTTCGCAACGGTCGCGGTCCAGTTGGATCGTCGTATGCGCAATGTGGAATCGGTCGCGAACCGCACAGTGCAGGGCAGACTGAATCTCCTCTAAACGATCCATGGTCTGATCGCCCACAGTCACATGGCTGGCCAACGCATGCCAGTTCGATCCAATGCTCCAGACGTGCAGATCATGCACCTCCACCACCCCGCCCACGTCCATCATGGCCGTCCGGATCTTGCCGACGTCGATCCCACGAGGTGTGCCTTCCAGAAGGATATTCAGCGTCTCACGCACGATACCGAACGAACTCCACAAAATCAGCGCCGCGATAATCAGCGAAAGCGCCGGATCGATCCAGGTCTTGCCCGTATAAAGGATCGCCGCTCCACCCACGATGACCGCCGCCGTCGAAAGCGTGTCTCCCAGCATATGCAGGAAGGCCCCGCGGATATTCAGGTCATGGCTTGAGCGGGAAAGCAAGGCAGCGATCGCCCCATTCATCAGAACGCCCACCACGGCCACCACCATCATCACCTTCGGCTGGACCGAAATCGGCGAAATCAGGCGCTCCACCGCCAACCAGGCGATCCAGACCGAAACCACCACGAGCGAAAGCGCGTTCAGAAACGCCGCCAGCACACCGGCGCGACGGTATCCAAAGGTCTTCCTGGCCGTTGCCGGGCGCGCCTCAAAACGGACGGCGACAAACGAAAGAAGGAGTGCGAGGACATCGCTCGCATTGTGCCCTGCTTCAGACATCAGCGCGAGAGAGTGGGCGCGAATGCCATAAACCAGCGTCGCAACGACGTACAGCGTGGTAACCACCAGCGAAATCTTCAGAACTCGCTGCATACTTCCGCCCGGAGTGACATGCACGTGCATAGTACAAGTTTAGACCCCTTGTCCAGCCCGGCCTCTCTTCGGCCCGAAAACGGCATAAAATCAACCTGACATGTCTGAACACGAGCACAAACCGCTTCCCCCAATCGACCTCTCGCAGCCACCGGCTGAGAACATCGTTCGCGTCACCTTCCAGCCGGAGAACAAATCGGTCGAGTTTCCCTTTGGCAGCCTTCCCTACGACGGCCACGGCAAACCTATGAGCCTGCTGGACGTAGCGGAAAACTACGGCGTCTTTCTGGACCATGCCTGCGGCGGCGTCTGCGCCTGCACCACCTGCCACGTCTACGTGAAGCAGGGCGAATCCGGCCTCTCCGAAGCCGAAGACGACGAACTGGACCGCATCGACCTCGCCGCCGGACCGCAGACCAACTCGCGCCTCGGCTGCCAGGCCGTCATTCTGAAACCCGGCGCCTATCTCGTAGAAATCCCGGAATGGAACCGGAACTACGTGCAGGAAGGCAAGCCCGCCACCATCAAGAAGTAGCTACAGGAGAACGACCTATGCCCCTTGAATTCGACTGGACCGACTCCGAGGAGATCGGCATTCAGCTGGAAGAAAAATTCCCCGGCGAAGACCCGCTCGCCATCCGCTTCACCGATCTGCGCCAGCGCGTGATCGACCTGCCCGGCTTCATCGGCGACCCCGCGAAGTCGAACGAGGGCATCCTCGAAGCCATCCAGATGGCGTGGCACGAAGAGTACGAAGACGCAAAGTAGTCTGGAGCGCCCACGAACGGATAAAAATCAGAGCGCGACCGCCCGCGTCAGCACTCCAGCTTCTGTAGACCGCACGAACACGCCAACCGCTCCCCTTGTGTGTGCAATGAGTACACCTAAGGGGGCGGAGCACGGCATTTGATCCTGGGTTACCGCAGAATATAGTCGGCAATATGAACCCACCAGGGTGACGCATGCACGAACGTATACTCCGCGAAGACCTGGACCACTATCATCGTGGGAAGAGCGTAGAGGTAGACTTTGTGGACACGGCGATCCACGAGAACGTCGCGCATCACACCCAGGAGAATCAAGGCGTCTGTGCCTACTGGTGCAAAAATCCGGTGAAAGATTGGAATGCGTGCGAAGGCTGCTTCTAAAAGCACGCATGAAGCGATCAACATAAGGCGCCGATGAAAATCCGGACGCTTGCGCCAGTAGACCGCCAAGGCGAATGTAACTCCAAAGCTGACCACATCCAGCGAGGCAACGATTAAAAAAGGTTTGAACGGGAATGGGCCTCCATGTAGAAGTGAGAGCCTGCCCATGATGATCGTCGTCATCCAACCGAGAACGACGATCGAAGCTCCAAGGCCAACGCCCACCCAGCCCAGTGTCCGATGCAGACGGACATTGCGCGAGCGAACGAGTGCGGATTGCAAGATAAAAAAGAGCACCCAGGCGCAGAAGACAAAGCTGTGCACGTACAGGATCGCCGGCAGCCGAAAATGAGGATGGATCAGATTGCGGTCGATGGTATGACTGAAGCCAACGATAACGACGACCGCAATCAATAACGACATGAAGAGGTAAAAATAGCGTTCCAGAATGCTCGCGCGCTGCTTTGTCATACTTTCCTACTGCCGCCTTGGTGCGACTTGCTGTTACCTGTAGATCTGAATGTTGAAGGTGAGGCCACCGTATTTTGAGAAGTGCCTGATTCTCTCTCTGCTTAACGACAACTTGGCCGTCTGCTTATTCCCTAAGGCGACGACGGTGTAGCCATCAGGCGAGAGGCTAGCCAACTTTTGCATAGGTCCGAGAGATAGTCCGCCGGTATGGACGCGCAAACATAGGTTGCGGAGACTGAGCCGCTTCGTCCTGAGAACGGACTTCTTGAAGCTCTGCTACGTCGTTTTGGCAGAGCGCCGACGCAGAACCTCTTGCGGCAGGCGGGATCCGGTCACCCGCAACATACCGTAGACCACACCCGCCCACACGACACTCCCGACCGCAAGCGTGATCAGGTTTCCTAGTCGGCCGTGCATCGCGGGCAGCGTTCGCAGAAATCCTATGAGCACAAACCACGCCACCACGGAGGCCAGAAGCGCCCGCCCAAGCTCGCCCCAAGCCAGCTCCGCCAGACT
>JAHFTZ010000023.1:0-4543 GCA_023265355.1 Terriglobus sp. | reverse complement strand
CCATCCGCTTGCGATGCAGCAAAATTGCCAGCACAGAGACCTGCAACGAGATACCGATGTTCGAAGCCCACATCAGCCCCGTCATACCGCTTAGGCGAAAGAGCAGAGCATAAATCGGAATCGACCCCACGGTAATCGCGGTTCCCGCAATCGCGGGCGTCAGGGTATTCCCGGCAGCATAAAACGCTCGCCCGTAGATCGCCTGCGCCGCCCAGAGCGCGAGGGAGAACGCAAAGATGGTGAAGTATTGTGCCGTCGTTGCGGTGTCCTGGGGCGTATATCTTCCTCCACCCACCAACAGAGCCACTAACGGCGTCGCCAGCACCACCATCCACGAGGTGGCCAAAAGTGAAATCGCTGCTACGCGGGTGACGGCGCGGTCCACAGATGCAGAGAACTCGGGGATCTTCTTCTGCGCGAAGAGCGAAGCGAAGAAGGGTAGAGAAGCCGCCCCCGCCGCCTGCCCCAAGATCATCAACGGCGACTGAAAGACGGTCTTTGCCATGTTGATATGCGTGATTTCCACGATCGAGCTGAAGTAGGTGAGAATCCATTTGTCCGCGATGACAAGCGAGACACCGATCATCAGCGGCAGCGAAATCCGTAGCCACTCCAGGAAGAGTGGATGGCGCAAATTGAGCACAGGTTTGTAACGCATGCCGGAGCGATAGGCCCCAACGGCTGTCAGCAGAAATGGCCCGGCAAATGCCCCACCCACCACACCATAGGCCAGAGAATAGATACCTGCCGAATGGGAAAAGAGGACGCCCCCGACGATCACACCGATTCCATAAATGAGCGGCGTAACGGCCTGGTAGACGAAGATCTTCCGCACCAGCAGCCTGGAACCGAGGACTCCACCTGCAAAGAGAAAGAATGGCTGCAAAAGAATGATGCGGGTCAGCGAGGTGCAGAGCGCAAGTTGGTCCGGAGCGAACATCGGAAACTTATAGCGTGTGTAGACAGGTGCAAAGATCTCCGCGAGAACGATCGCAGCCCCGAGCACCACCGCCATGGCATTCAGGATGACGGACATCGCCAGATTCTCGCGCTCGTCGTCCCCTTCAGCACGAATCCGCGAAAGCATACTGACCAATGTGATCGAGATCGACCCGCCAACGATCAAATAGCCAAGCATATCCGGCATCTCAAAGGCACCCTGATAAGCACCCATCGCCGGAGACGCCCCAAAGACATGCGCGATGTACTTCGTTCGCACCAACCCTACGAGCGCGCTTAGCAGCGTCGCCCCACCCAGCAGCAGCGCCGCCGACCGCGCCGTATGCACGCGCGAGGGAAGGAGCATCTGCCTCCAACCGCCGCCCATCTTCTCCGGAACTACCTCTACCCCTGCATCATCCATCTCAGGTAAGGATATCGTCCCTCGATCCGTACCCCATTCTTTCGCGACTTTATGCGAAAGAATGGGGTCGCGCAGAGCGCACAAACCAGATTGGTCAGGAAACCTGAGAAACAGCAGATCTCTCCACTTCGGTCGAGATGACGGACAAATGGGATTCAGGTTCGCCCCCTTTCACACGTGGGAAAGATGACGCTCACGCCTTTCGGACAAGTAGCACCTTCGCTCAACTAACTCCCGTCATTTCGACCGACCGGAGCAAAGCGAAGGGAGCGGAGAAATCTGTTTTTGCCATGTGCCAAAGGTCACATCCGATCGCGTTTCGCGCGATGACCGAAGCAGATCCCCCACTTCGTTGCGGGATGACAAAGGAGGGACCCCGATAAGAAACCCAAGATGCTAAACTCCGCCCATGCTCCGGCAAACGCTTCCTTTCCTTATAGGCTCCGCCTTCTGTGCCTTGGCGCTGTCCTCCCCAGCTCAGGACATCGCCCTCCAGACGACAGTTCAAAACATGCTCGCCGCACCCGCCGTATCGCGCGTTCACTGGGGAGTCCACGTCACCCAGCTCGACGGCACGCCGCTGGTCACGATCAACGAAGGTCAGTTCTTCCAGCCCGCCTCCAATAACAAGCTCGCCACCACCGCAGCCGCCATGGCCCTTCTGCCCGTCGACCAGCACCTCACCACCACCGTCACCGGACTTAATCAGAACGGCACCGTCCACGGCGACCTCACCCTCCACGGCGCTGGCGATGCGAACCTCTCCGGTCGCGCCATCCCGTACGTCTCTCCGGCGCTGCGTCCGCCCGGCCCAACCGCTCCCGTGGACGAACTCCGCTACCTCAACGAACTCGCCGACCAGCTCAAGGCCGCGGGAATCACCCACGTGGACGGCGACATCGTCGGCGACGACACGCTCATGCCCTGGGACCCGTACCCGCAGGACTGGTCCATCGACGACGCCCTCTGGTACTACGGCGCACCGATCAACGCGCTCATGATCGCGGACAACGCCCTCAACCTCAAGATCGCCCCCGGAGCGAAAGAGGGCGCGCCCGCCGTCATCACCCTGAATCCCGCGCTGCCCTTCTACTCCATCGAAAACCAGATCGTCACCGTCGCCAAAAGCGCAGAGACGCATACCGACATCCAGCGCAGCGTCATGGTCACCGGCGGATCGCGTGTCCTTCGCCTCTACGGGACGATTGCTCTCGAAGCAAAGCCGCAGAGCGAAGACCTCGCCATCGAAGATCCCTCCGAGTACGCCGCCCGCGCCCTGAAGGCCGCACTCGAACAGCGAGGCATCTCCATCACCGGAGCCGCCCGTGCGAAGCATCGCGTCGAACCCGTCTTCGGCTTCACACGCGAAGCCACGGAGCCGCTCAACCTCGACACCGCCACGGCGAAGATGCCAGCCCTGCCCGCCAACGTCCTGGCCAAGCACGTCGGCGCGCCGCTCTACGACGACGTCGTCTGGACCAACAAGATCTCGCAGAATCAGCACGCGGAGATGTTTCTCCGCCTGCTCGGCCTCACGGTGGGCAAGGACGGCTCCGACGCGCAGGGCGTTCGCGTCGTTCGCTCGTTCCTGACGACGCGCGCAGGCATTGATCCTGAGGACTTCGTCTTTCTCGACGGCAGCGGCCTGAGCGGACACGATCTCGTGACACCGCGTGCCCTGACTCAGCTCCTCCGCTACGCCACGACGCAGCCCTGGGGAGCGCGCTGGAAGGCCTCACTCCCCGTCGGCGGAGAAGACGGCGGCCTGCGCGCTCGCTTTCCCAACTCGCCCCTGAAGGACCACATCTTCGCGAAGACCGGAACACTCGGTGAAACGCACGCGCTCAGCGGCTATCTCGAATGCGCCAGCGGCCAGACCGTCGTCTTCAGCATCATCTCCAACGCGCACACGCCGCGCAGCAGCGTGGACATGCAGATAATGGACAAGGTGATCGCCGCGATTGCGGCGGCAGAGTGATTGTGGTCATGGATAAGACACTTCGGCGTGCGGGAACATTTGAAGAACAGAAGGCAGAGGAATACCGTTATTGACAGAGTCGTTCCATCAGCGAACTGACGAGCGCGACATGGAAACTCAGCTTCGAAGCATACAAAAGCAAAGGGCTCATTCAGGATGGAGACAGATTGCAAAGAACCCTTATCTCCCTTGAACGAAGAGCTCCCCGCCGCGAAATCGCCCTCGTAATGAGAAAATCGAAGGTGTGAAGCTCACCGCGCCATTGATCGCATTTGCCCTCATCCTCACGGGCTGTAAATCCACACCTCCCCCGAAGCCGCTCAGCGAACTCACGCCGACCGAAAGAGGCGGCCGCGCCGTCTACTCTGCGCGCTGTGGAGCCTGCCATAACGACCGCGTCGACAAGCCGCTCAACGGCCCCTCGCTCCTCGGCATCTACAAGAAGCCCTATCTGCCCAGCGGTGCACCGGCCAATGACGACCGCATCGTGAACACCATCCAGCACGGACGTAACAACATGCCTGCGTTGGGAGATACGATCTCCCAGGAAGAGACCAGCGATCTGCTGGCGTACCTTAAAACACTGTGAACCCTACCGTGAACCTTTATGAGCGATAAAAAGTTAGTCCCCGGACCGAGGATGCTGCCCGGCATGGCCATGATCGCCATCTTTATGCTGGTGATCTCGATCGGCAACGCCTTCTCCGCGGCGCGCAATACGCAGGCGCGGCCCAGCGCGCGCTACGCCATCCTCGCGCTCTGTTCGCTCATCGTCGTCGGCGTCTTCGGCTTTCTCAGGCTTCGCCGCTGGGGCTGGGCTCTGCTCGCTGGTGGAGCCTTTTTCTACTCTTTCGGTAATGTCGTCCTCTTCTTCCAGACACACCTCGCCGGATATCTCCTGCCAGCCGCTTTCACCCTGGTGTTCTTCCTCTACCTCATCCGCGACGAGGTCCGGGACCGCGTCCACTAGCCCCCGCGTCCCCCTCGGCGTAGACTTGTAGCTGCATGGCAAGCCCGGTCCTCGACCTCATCCAGATCGATCTTTCGCCGCAGAAACCCGCCGCCAAGCCCCAGTGGCTGAAGGCGCGTGCTCCCATGGGCGAGGTCTACCACTCGCTCAAGAAGCTCACACGCGAGCTGGGCCTGCACACCGTCTGCGAGAGCGCACACTGCCCCAACATCGGCGAGTGCTGGAACCAGAA
>JAHFTZ010000378.1 GCA_023265355.1 Terriglobus sp. | reverse complement strand
AAGAGAACACCGACGGAAGACGATATCCCTTACGGCGCTGCCGGCGGGCAGGTTCTTACGATGGACTATTACGCTCCGAAGAGGGCAGGGCCGCATCCCATCGCCATCATTATTCATGGGGGCGGCTATGTGGGCGGCACGAGCAAGAACGGCAGCGAGGCCTACTGTGCGGATTTTCTTGCGCCTGCGGGATACGCCGTCTTCTCCATCAACTATCGACTCGCGCCGAAGTTTCCTTATCCCGATATGGTTCAAGATGTGGAGCGCGCCGTCCGCTACATTCGCCATAACGCGAAGCGGTGGGACGCGGACCCGGCCAAGATCGCTCTGGTTGGTGGTTCCGCCGGAGGATTTCTCAGCAACATGGTTGGCCTGCTGAACGCACAGGGTAATCCCTCTGCGATGGATCCGGTCGATCGCGAAAGCGCCAAGGTGCAGGCTGTCGTGACTCTTTTCGCGCAAAGCAGCTTCACTACTGTTCCTCTCAATGCGAACACTCACGCGCTCCTTGATCTTCTTATCCAGGCGAAGGGCGAAGAGGAGGCACTTAAAGAGGCATCGCCCGTCACGTATGTTTCGAAGAGTGCCCCGCCTTTCCTGCAGATCCTGGGAGACAAGGATGAGTACATCCCTTACACCGAGGCGACGAATCTGGATGCGGCCCTGAAGAAGGAAGGTGTAAGCAGCCAGATCATTCGCATACCGAACGGCATGCACGCGACCGGCGGCTGGTACAGAATTCCGGGTGTGCCCGATTGGGAAGCGCAGATGACGCTTTGGCTCAACGCGAAGCTTGGGCATACAGGGCCTGTCGGCGAAGGCATTCGAAAGCGCGAACCTGCCCAGAACACAGCGCAATGAAGGACCTTCAACCGTACTTTTAGAAATGGATATTTCTATGAAAAAGTTTATTTGGAAGGGCCTGATCTGCTGCATGATAGCGAGCACGCTTCCCACGTTCTCGCAGGTCAAAATGACAAAAGAACAGATGATGTTCTATACCTCCGACTGGAAGGGTGAGCGCTTCCCGGATGGGCGTCCGAAGATCCCTGATGACCTGCTCAAGCGTGCTCTCGATGTTTCGATCGAAGATGTATGGGACTTCCTGCGTGACGAAGGTTACCGGAGCCAGTTCGATAGCGGGTGGAAGGCGCTGCATCCGGAGAAGTCTTTCGCAGGGCGTGCTCTGACCGCGCAGTACATGCCGCTGCGGCCGGATATGGCGAAGGCCATCGCGGCTGAAGGCAAGGCGGAGCATCGCTCCAGCTATAACAACAGCTGGCCCATTGAGGAATTGCAGCTTGGGGATGTCTATGTCGCGGATGGCTTCGGCAAGATCGTCGAAGGTACGCTGATCGGTTCCAATCTGGGCAGTGGCATCGCCGCGCATACGCACACGGGCTTTGTCTTCGATGCGGGCATCCGTGACGCCGAAGAGAATCGGGAGATTGAGGGCTTCAACGGCCTCTATCGTGGATACGATCCCTCTGCCTGGGCCGACATGATCCTCACAGCGATCAATGCACCGATTCGTATCGGTCGCGCCATTGTGCTTCCGGGTGATCTTGTTCTGGCCAAGACGGACGGCGTCGTTTTTATTCCTGCCATCCTTGCGGAGCAGGCGATCTCTTCGGCGGAGTTCACCAAGCTGGAAGATGCCTTCAACTTCGAGTTGAACAAAAACGGAAAGAACGGTGGCGAGTTCGAAGGTGGTTGGACACCTCAGAAGTATGACGCCTTCGCTGTCTGGATCGATGCGCATCCTGAAAAACTCAAGATGTCCCGCGCAGAGTTCAAAGCTCTCTTGGAAGAGAAGAGAGGGCCTCGAAAGCGCTAAGTCGGGAGATAAACAGTTACTTCGATATCGTCAAAAAAAGACGAACGCGCTGTTCAACCAATCTCTAAGTTTTGTGAGAGAAGGGAAGTTACTTCTCGTTGAATCGAGCATTAGGTGATGGGCTAGAAATTGAGTGTAATCAACAATTAAAAGGGAATAGGTGTCGGGGAACTTTCGAATCCCATCGGACGTCTGATGATGAGATTCTGTTGAAGAGGTTCGTCTTGCATGACCGCACCAAAGCTTGCTGATATCGCGAAACGCGCTGAAGTTTCTATCGCAGCGGTATCGATCGCATTGAACAACCGAGACACGAAGCGGGTGAGTGAGGCCAAGCGCAACGAGATCCGAAAGATCGCAGAGGAACTCAACTACGTTCCCAATGAAGTGGCGAAGGCGCTCTCGGAGCGAAGGACAAGGCTGTTGGGTCTGGTGGTTCCATTTAGGGATCCGATCCTGAACCACTTTATTGCGCAGGTGCTTAGTGGTATTCAGGTCACGCTGATGCGCCGTGGTTACAGTCTGTTGCTCTATTCCCCAACGGGCAAGTCCGGAGGTTCGACGCGTGATCAAGTGCTTGAAAGACGGTTTACGGATGGTCTGATCTTCGTTGACACGGGTTCCTCTTCGACGCGCGATCTCGCCGAGAGGATCCAACAACTCGAGGCTGCGAAGATCAAGTTCGTCATGATCAATACCTACTCTCACCGCGCATCTGTGAACTCTGTAGGAGTGGACGATTCTGCCATGGGCGAGGCTGCGGCGCATTACCTTGTGCAACGAAAGCATCGGCGCATCGCATTTCTGAGCAGTTCGGGGATGCTGCCAACGCACCTCCATCTGCTTCAAGGTCTTCGTCGGGGTGTCATCGCGCATGGGCTGGATCTGCCAGCGGAGCATATCGGCTGTTCGGAGAATAACGAGGAGACAACCTTCAGGATTCTTGACCGATGGCTTGCCAGCAAGCGGACTGCGCCGACCGCTATCTTCTGTGCCGACGATCAGCTCCTGATGCACCTGTACGGCTATGTCGAAGCGCGGGGAATGAGACTTCCAGAGGACGTCGCGGTGATCGGCCGAGGAGACGCCAGCTTCAACTCGCTGCTGCGACCCCGTCCTACAGCCTTCTACCTTCCGACCTTCGAGATGGGAGAGTTAGGAGCCGGGATGTTGATCGATTTGATTGAGAAGCCGGAACAGAAGCCACAGCGTGTGCTGCTTCCGTTCAAGCTTCACGCCGGAGATACGGCCTGACGGAGACTAGGCTTTCGATTGCCGTTCAAAGCGGCGTTTGGCACAAATCCAGTAAACTCATAGACAGGCTTGCTTTGTGACAAACACCCGTTTGACTCGGGTATCATCACATCCACCATCATGAGTACACACAGAGTTACTTTGGAGGCGTGGAAACCCAGGTCAGAAGCGGATCGAAACACTGTCCTCGCTG
>JAHFTZ010000377.1 GCA_023265355.1 Terriglobus sp. | reverse complement strand
TCCTGCAATCGTCACTTTGATGAACGCGCGCATAGGAAGACCGACGTGCTCGGGCGCGACCTCGGCGTGGTAGCCGCGGATCACCTCCGCATCTTCCATCTTGCGCACGCGTTCGATGACCGACGGCGTCGACAGCCCCACGCGACGTCCCAACTCCGCGTAAGGAGTGCGCGCGTCCTTTTGCAGATGCTCCAGAAGCGCGCAGTCGATACGGTCGAGTTCCATGGTTACTCCGCCACGGTCTTATTGCGCAGAGAACCGATCTTCTCCACGGTGACGATCATCTCCTCTTCCGGCTTCAGCCAGCGTTGCGGTGTCCGCCCCAAACCGACGCCGGGAGGTGTCCCGGTGCTGATGATGTCCCCAGCCAGAAGCGGCGTGATGCTGGAGAGATACTCGATCAACTGTGGCACACGGAAGATGAGCAGACTTGTGTTCGAATCCTGCAGACGCTCTCCGCTCACGTCGCACGAGATGTCCAGGTCATGCGCATTGCCTACTTCATCCTTCGAGACGATGCACGGGCCGATGGGGGTGAAGGTCGGAAAGCTCTTACCCAATGTCCACTGCGAGGTCGCCAGTTGCACATCGCGTGCGCTGACATCGTTACAGATCGTATAGCCAAAGATGTACTCGTCCGCATCGAGGGCCGAGATACGATAGCCGGACTTGCCTATTACGACGGCCATTTCAGCCTCGTAATCGACCTGCGTGCTGTTCTTTGGAAGGATGACATCGACATCGGGACCGACCACCGTCTCCGAGAGCTTGAAAAAGACCGTCGGTACAGCCTGTACCTTCATCTTGCTCTCAACAGCATGCTCCTGATAGTTGAGACCGATGGCGAAGACGCGAGGCGGTTTAGGGATGGGCGCCAGCAGCTTTACGGAAGCCAGCGGTGTGCGCTTTGCGCCTTTGTCAGCGAGCAGTTTTTCCGCATCCGCGATTCCCTTCTGCCCTGCCTCCAAAAACTCCAGGACCGTGGCGTATCCCGTGAGGTCGATGACCTCTTCGCCGATCTGCAAACCTGCAACCGCCGAACCCTTGTCCCCAACATACGTAACCAGTTTCATCGCTCTTCCTTCCAAACTTCCCCATCGGGGAAACTGTACTTCGCAATCGTCGACGGGAAGACCTCAATCGAATATCCCGGGTTTTCAGGAGCTAGATAGTGCCCACGTCGAATCCTTACCGGATTGACGAAGTGTTCATGGAGATGGTCGACGAACTCGATAACACGATCTTCCATCGTGGTCGAGACGCAGAGATAATCGAACATCGAAAGATGCTGGACGTACTCGCAGAGACCGACGCCACCGGCATGCGGACAGACCCGAACGCCAAACTTCGCTGCGAGCAGGATGATCGCGAGATTTTCGTTCACGCCCGCCACCCGGCAGCTGTCGATCTGGCAGACGTCGATTGCCTGGGCCTGCATTAACTGCTTGAAAATCACACGATTGTGGCAATGCTCGCCGGTAGCGATGGGCACGGGCGCGGCTTCGCGGCGAATGCGCGCGTGGCCCAGAATATCGTCTGGACTGGTCGGTTCTTCCATCCACCACGGCTGCAACTCTGCGAGCTGCTTTGTGCGCTCGATGGCTTCGAGCACACCCCACTTCTGATTGGCGTCGACCATTAACTTATGGGTCCAGCCGATCTCTTCGCGCACAAGACGACCGCGCCGCAGATCGTCCGCAGCATCGCCTCCCACCTTCAGCTTGAAGTGCGTCCAGCCTTCGGCGAGCGCTTCACGACAGAGGCGACGTACCTTCTCATCCGAGAAACCGAACCAGCCCACGGAGGTGGTGTACGCGGGGTACCCGTGCTCCAGCAGGAGCGCCATGCGCTCGGCCTTGCCTTCGCGCCCGCGTTGGAGGATCGCCAGCGCTTCGTCATAGGTAAGCGCGTCATCGATATAGCGGAACTCCACGGCCTTGAGCAGCTGCGCAGGCTCCATCTCCGCAAGGAGACGCCAGAGAGGTTTACCTTCGACCTTAGCGTAGAGGTCCCAGACGGCGTTGATCAGAGCGCCCGTGGCAAGATGGATGACGCCCTTCTCCGGACCAAGCCAGCGGAACTGGCTCTCGTCCGTCAGTTCACGGGAGAACTTCGCGAAGTTTTCCGTGATGGATTCCAACGTACGTCCCACGGCGAACGTCGAAAGATACTCAAGCGCCTGGACGACGAGATCGGTCCCACGTCCCAGGGTGAACGTCAGTCCGTGACCTTCAAACTCAGAGTTCGTTTCCAGAATGCAATAAGCTGCGGAATAGTCCGGATCCTTGTTGACCGCGTCGGAGCCGATACTCTCGCGTGAAGTCGGAAAACGCAGGTCCACAACGCGGACCTTTTCAATCACAATCGACTGCATGAATCTCCTTAGTCTGCCAAAACGGCTTTGGTCAGGTTGCGCGGACGATCCACATCCACACCGTTGCGCACGGCGATGAAGTAAGCCAGCAACTGGAACGGAATCACTTCAATGATGGGAAGGAGATATTCGCTGGCTGGCTGCACTTCTATGGAGTGCGTTACCAGGGTGCGAACGCGTTCGTCGCCAGCGTTGATGACCGCAAGCACCGTTGCCCCCTGCGCCTTCATATCCGCCAGCAACTGTACCGTTTTCTCATAACGCAGGACGCTCTCTGCGTCGTCGGTGTCGTAAGTCGCGAGAACAATCAAAGGAACTTCTGGAGAGACGAGAGCATTCGGTCCGTGCTTCAGTTCGCCTGCAGGATATCCCTCGGCGTGGAGGTAGGAGCTTTCCTTCAGCTTGAGCGCGCCTTCGCGAGCGATCGGGTAATGGATGCCGCGGCCAAGGAAAAGGAACGTCTTCGCGCCTGCGTAGAACGGCGCCAGCGCCTCGATCTGCTTCTCCCAGTCTGCAAGCTGCGCGGCGACTGCCTGTGGCAGAGCGCGCGCCAAAGCGAGCCTGCGCGTCACTTCAACTGCGTCCAGTGCCTTGCGCTCCTGTGCGGCGTAGAGTGCCAACAGATGCAGTACAAGGAGCTGCGCGGTAAAGCTTTTGGTCGCTGGAATTGCCTTCTCCACACCGGCTTCGGTAGGCAGACTCGCATCGGCTTCGCGCGCCATGGTGGATCCAGCTACATTGGTCACGGCAGAGGTGCGGTGTCCGCGCTTTTTCGCCTCGCGCAGCGCCGCCAGCGTATCCGCTGTCTCACCCGACTGCGAGATCACAATGACAGCCGGGTCGCGCTTGGTGTTTGTGGAGCGCAGGCAGTACTCACTGGCAAACTCTACATCCACTGCGAGGCGGGCGAGGTCTTC
>JAHFTZ010000376.1 GCA_023265355.1 Terriglobus sp. | reverse complement strand
GATCAGGCTCATAGGTGGAAGAAGTATAGGTCAGGGAACGGAGTTGCGGCACACCATTCCCTGACCATTTCTAGACTACCGAAGCAGATCTTCCAGGGTCGCTGAAAGGTCCGTCTTCTCGTCGCGATACTTCACGATGATCGGGGTGTAGACCGAGAGACCGAGATCCTTTGCCTTGCCCTTGGTGATGGCGCGCGCGCCGGGAACCACGACCGCTCCCGAGGGGATGATCAGCGGCATGTCGGCTGTTGCCTTAAGCACGGTATCGTTCACAACGTCGTAGACAGGGGTGCCGCGCGTCAGAATCGTTCCCGCAGCGAGGATGGCTTTGCTGCGAACGATTGTGCCTTCGTAGACACCGGTGTTTCCACCGATCAGGCAGTCGTCTTCAATGATGACCGGCGAAGCGTTGACGGGCTCCAGAACGCCGCCGATCTGTGCCGCCGCCGAAAGGTGAACGCGTTTTCCGATCTGTGCGCAGGAACCAACGAGGGCGTGTGAGTCGATCATGGTGCCTTCATCGACGAAAGCGCCCGCGTTGACGTAAGCCGGGGGCATCATGACGACGCCCTTCGCGAGATAAGCTCCACTGCGTACGCTGCTGCCACCCGGAACGATGCGGATGCCATCTTCCGGCGTGAAGGCACGTGCCGGATAGGTATGTTTGTCCACGAAGGAGAGGGGGCCGGTGCTCATATCCACCAGAGCGCCAAGCCGGAAGCCGAGAAGGATGCCGCGCTTGACCCAGGCGTTGACGCGCCAGCCGGTGGGCGAAGACGCGTCCGGCTCTGCGGAACGGAGCGTGCCTTTTTCAAGGTGGTCGCGGAGGGAATTGAAAGCGTTAAGGGCATCGCGGTCGCCGGTTGCGGCGGCACCCGCGGCAAAATGGAGTTCAATCTGTTCTTCGAGTGTTTGAGTAGGCATGAGACCTAAGGATACCAAGCCGCTGCCTACTCAACTCCCCGAGCAAGTTTCTACGAAGCCTTCTCTTTGTGTCCGCCAAACTGAAACCGCATGGCGGAGAGAAGCTTGTTCGCATACACCGCGTTGCTCTGCGAGGTGAAGCGGGCAAAGAGCGCCGCACTCAAAACATCCGCCGGAACGCCTTCGTCGATGGCAGCGATGGTGGTCCATCGACCCTCGCCAGAATCCGAAACCCGCCCGCTGAAATCTTTCAGTTCGGGAGACTCCACCAGAGCCGCAGCCGTGAGATCCAGCAGCCAGGAGGAGACGACGCTACCCCGACGCCACACCTCCGCGATCTCGGGAACAGGCATGTCGTACTTGTAGTGGTCCGGTTCGCGCATCGGTGCCGTTTCCGCGTCGAAGGTCTCCTGGGTATTGCCCACGTTGGCATGCTTCAGGATGTTCAGACCCTCCGCATACGCGGCCATAATGCCGTACTCAATGCCGTTATGCACCATCTTCACAAAGTGACCAGCACCTGCGGGTCCGCAGTGAAGGTAGCCTTCTTCTGCCGTCGTCGTTTCGGTAGCATTCTCGCGTCCCGGCGTACGATCCACCGATCCACGCCCAGGCGCAAGGGTTTTGAAGATGGGATCGAGATACTGCACTGTTTCTTTTTCGCCACCGATCATGAGGCAATATCCGCGCTCCAGACCGAAGACTCCGCCGCTGGTGCCGACATCCGCCCACTTCAGCTTCGCCTCGCCAACGGCCTTGGAGCGACGCAGATCGTCCACGTAATACGAGTTGCCGCCATCGATCACGATGTCGCCCGCTTCGAGATGCTGCTGCAACTCCCGGATGGTGGCATCGACCGCACCTGCGGGCACCATCATCCAGACCGCGCGTGGAGCCTTCAGCTTGCTCACCAGTTCCTTGATCGAGGTGGAGCCGATCGCGCCCTCTTTCACAAGAGCGTCTACCGCAGCCGGACTTCGGTTATAAACGACGCACTCGTGGCCAGCCTTCATCAGGCGGCGCACCATGTTCGCGCCCATTCGTCCCAAACCAATCATCGCAATCTGCATGTGAGGCTCCTTGTCGATCAGACGCCACCGTGTTTCATGTGGACTTATTAATTAATTGCCACTCGTCAATCCCAAAGCCTCTGCCAACACATCCGTGTACTTATTGCCTGAGCCTGTATTGAAAAGAACAACCTTGTCCGAAGGCTTCAGGAATCCAGTACCGATCAGGTGATCGTAGGCCGCCGTGGACGCTGCGCCTTCAGGAGAAAGCAGAATACCTTCATGCTCGGCCCAGTCGCGCAATGAGATCAACAACTCCTCATCCGTGCGAGCAACCACCGTTCCTCCTGACTTACGAACGTCGTCCAGAATAATGTAATCGCCATATGGCTTTGGAACACGCAGGCCGGATGCGAAGGTCGCCGCATTCTGGAACATCACGCTCACGTCCGCACCTTCGTCGTACGCCTTCGCCACGGGAGCGCAGCCTGCCGCCTGCACCGCAATCATCTTCGGTCGCTTTCCTGTGACCCAGCCTAACTCCTCCATCTCCTCGAAGGCC
Organism: Terriglobus sp.; assembly: GCA_023265355.1. Taxonomy (GTDB): domain Bacteria; phylum Acidobacteriota; class Terriglobia; order Terriglobales; family Acidobacteriaceae; genus Terriglobus. The sequence goes on along the minus strand of JAHFTZ010000376.1, from coordinate 797 downwards.
TTCCACATGCCGATCAGACCAACGCCGCCGCCAGTCGGATAAAACACAGCATCGGGATACTCCCATCCCATCTGCTCTACAAGCTCATAGCCCATCGTCTTCTTGCCTTCGACGCGAAATGGTTCCTTGAGCGTGGAGAGATCGAACCAGCCCTCACTTGCTTTTCGTTCACCAACGATGCGCGCGCAGTCCGAGATGAGGCCGTCGACAAGGGTCATATGCGCACCATAGGCGACGCACTCCACCTGGTTGGCCAACGGAACGTCCTTCGGCATAAAGATATGCGCTTCAATTCCTGCTGCCGCGGCATAGGCGGCAACGGCTCCGCCCGCATTGCCTGCGGAAGGCACAGCGACCTTCTTCACTCCATAGGAACGAAGCATGCTGATGGCCATCGCCAGGCCGCGCGCCTTGAAGGTTCCGGTGGGATTGGCTCCCTCTTCCTTAAGGAAGACATTCGCGTAGCGGCGGCTCGGAAGCATTGGCGTCCAGCCTTCGCCCATCGTTACGGGATCGACGGTGGGAAGCACATCGCGATAGCGCCACATCCCGGACCAACGCTCGTCTGCGGCTGTCGTTCCAATACGATCACGCGCATCAATTCCCTTGGCGACGGATAAGTCATAACGAACGTAGAGAGTCCCAGCGCACTTGGGGCAAACAGTAGGCGCATCGGAAGAAGGTGGAACAACGGTCTGGCAACGGGAGCATTCGAAGTGGCTGATCAGAGACATTGATTCAGGATAAAGGACGCTGCGCTCCCGGTACATCGACCGCAGGTCGACAACCGTCCCTCA
>JAHFTZ010000375.1 GCA_023265355.1 Terriglobus sp. | reverse complement strand
CGCGACGGCTCATACCGCCGTGGATGAATTGGTTATAAAGTTCGATGGCTTCCAGCGGCAGTTTCGGTCTTTCCGGTTCCATGAGCGACTCCCGACGGGATCATAGCACTCCTTTTTGCAGACAGTGTCAGCATCCCCCCTTGCCTCTGCGCGTTCCTGGCGACCTACAATCAAAGCAGCATGTCTCGCATCTATCTCGACGCCAACGCCACAACGCCCGTCCTCCCAGAGGTCGTGGAAGCCATGCGTCCCTTCTGGTTCGAGACCTTCGGAAACGCATCGTCCATCCATCAGAGTGGTCAGCACGCCCGCTCCGCTATCGACGATGCCCGCCAGCATATCGCGGCGCTCCTCGGCTGCCGCGCGACCGAGGTCATCTTTACCTCCGGTGGCACAGAGAGTGACAACCTCGCCCTCTTTGGAACTCTGCGCGCCGGGGACCACTGCATCACGACAGCCATCGAGCACCACGCCGTCCTCCATGCAGCGGAAGAACTGGCAAAGCGCGGGATCGATCTCACCATCGTCCCTCCTACGACCGGATGTCTTATCACCCCCGAGTCAATCCAAGCCGCGCTCAAGCCAAATACAAAGCTCATCAGTGTCATGCTCGGCAATAACGAGACTGGCGTCCTGCAGCCAATCGCTGCAATCGCGGAGATCGCCCACAATGCCGGGGCTCTCCTTCACACCGATGCCGTGCAGGCAGTCGGCAAACTTCCCATCGACATCAAAACCCTCGGCTGCGATCTGCTCTCCCTCAGCGGCCACAAGATGCACGCGCCCCAGGGCATCGGCACCCTCTTCGTCCGGAAAGGCGTGGCTCTCCAGCCCCTTCACTACGGTGGAGCCCACGAGCGCGAGCGCCGCGCAGGCACGGAAAACGTTCCCGGCATCGTCGCCCTGGGCAAAGCCGCTCAGCTGGCTCTGCCGAAGAACGATATGGCCTACCTCCGCGACCGTCTGGAAGCCGCGCTCCTTCCCATCCCCGGCACGCGGGTCAACGGAACCGCAGAGCGCCTGCCCAACACCACGAACCTTCGTTTCGAAGGAATTGACGCCGATGCCCTCGTGATCGCACTCGATCTGCAGGGAATCTCTACCTCCGCCGGCTCCGCCTGCCAGTCAGGCAGCACAGAGCCTTCGCATGTCCTTCTGGCCATGGGACTTACCCACGACGAAGCAAAATCCAGCCTGCGTCTCTCCCTGAATCGCCTGAACATCGCAGCCGAAATCGATCAGGCTGCCGCTGTCATTACTTCGACAGTCGCTCGCCTCCGCGCAACAGCGCTCTAAACCTGCGAAAATAGAGGTTGTGCAGCAGAAAACTCAAAATCCGCCGACAGCGTTAGCCCCTATAGCAGTGGCTATGTCCGGAGGTGTCGACTCCTCCGCCGTCGCTGCCCTTCTGCGTTCAGAGGGACACACCCTCGTGGGCCTGACCCTCCAGCTCTGGAATCAGCGCCGCCTCGCGGGACACGAAGGTATGCCTGAGCAGGTCCGTGGCCGCTGCTGCTCCATCGACGACGTCTACGACGCCCGCCGCGTCGCCGAGCAGCTGGAGATTCCCTACTACGTCGTCAACCAGCAGGAGCGCTTCGAAGCCGACGTCGTCAAGCCCTTCGTCGCCGAGTACCTCGCCGGACGCACACCGATCCCCTGTACCCTCTGCAACAACCACCTCAAGTTCGACCAGCTTCTCCTGACCGCCCGCCAGATCGGCGCAGAGAAGATTGCCACGGGCCACTACGCCCGCAACGAGTTCGACGCCGCACGGAACCGCTGGATCCTCAAACGCCCCACCGACCGCAGCAAGGACCAGACCTACTTCCTCTTCGGCCTCACCCAGCCCCAGCTTGCGCGCACCCTCTTTCCTCTGGGCCACATGGAGAAGCCAGCCGTCCGCGCCATGGCGGAAGAGCATGACCTCGCCGTCGCCCACAAGCCCGACTCGCAGGAGATCTGCTTCATTCCCGGCGGCGACTACAAGGCCTTCCTTGCTGCCTACCTCGACGATCAGGACCAGGCCATGCCCGATACAGCAGGCGACCTCGTCGACACTGCGGGCAACACCGTTGGCCACCACACTGGTATCCACAACTTCACCGTCGGCCAGCGCAAGGGCGTGCAGCAGAACCTCAACGCCCACGCGGCTTCACCCTTTTACGTTCTCGGCATCGACGCCAACACGCATAACGTCACCGTGGGCTCGGACGAAGATCTCTTTGTCCGAACGGCAGCGATCGATCGCCTCAACTGGATCTCCATCGCTACTCTTGAAGCTCCGCTCCGCGTCGAAGCGAAGATCCGCCACCGCCACGAGCCTGCGCCCGCCACCATCTCGCCCAACGAAGACGGGACCATCACGCTCACCTTCGACGAGCCTCAGCGCGCGGTCACCCCCGGCCAGTCCGCCGTCTTCTACCAGGATGACGAAGTCGTTGGCGGAGGCTGGATCAGCAGCAACTAGATCTTTACCGCGTGCTTTGCGATGTATGCATCGAGCAAAGCCTCCGGCCCGATGTAGTGAAACTCCTCGGCATACTCCAGACCATACTTCGCTCCGGTTGTGCGATCACGTTCCACAAAAGCCGCCTGGATAAATGCCTCCGAAGCTGCCCCCGCATCACCCGTTAATGCAGGTAAACGTAGGCTCCGCGCTGTCATGGCATCATTCACACCTGCCACCATATTGGCGATCATCGTCCGGCAGGAGCCGATATACGCGATCTTCTGCGGCAGCACCGGGCCGATATCTACCACGCGATTCACGAGCTGCGGACCGCGTGCAAAGTAGTACTTCTCTGAAACCGAATGCGCCTTCAGACCCGCGTCGAACTGCTCCGGAAAATCGAGATGATCGCCCGCCATCCAGCAAGCCGCCTCTACCGCCTGCGCCGTCACGTAGTGATCCGGGTTCTCCTCGTAGTGTCCCCAGGGGTCGTAGCTCAGAACCGTGTCCACCTTCAGCAGACGGAAGAGGAAGATCAGGCGCACCCGCAGTTCCATCCGCGATACATCGTCGATCCCATGGTTGCGATAGCTGAGGTCGTAGCACTTCTTCAAACCCGACGTCTTCACAAACTCTGCGGCATCGCGCTCGTTTGCCAGTACCGTCTCACCCAGCGTCAGGTTGTGAGAGTCCTTTTCATCGTTGCTCACGCGGATCAGATAACCTGTGTAGCCCTCTTGCAACAGCTTCGCCACCGTTCCACCTGCGAAGATCGGCCCATCGTCGAGGTGCGGCGTAATCAAGGCAAAGACCTTTCCGCGATGTGGGTGATTCTCCTTCGCCCGCT
>JAHFTZ010000374.1 GCA_023265355.1 Terriglobus sp. | reverse complement strand
CGTGATGCTGTTTTGAAACTGATTGACGACAATGAGACGCTGACGACGCAGCACGGCACGTTGCAGGGCCTGCGGGGATCCGCCGTAAAAGCGGCGGATGGCTTAGTCTCGCGTTTGACCTCCGCCGAGCAGAGCAACACCTCCGTGCTGTACGGCACTAAACTCATTTTGAAGATGTTCCGCAGAATTGAAGAGGGCGTAAATCCGGACGTAGAGCTTGGACGCTTCCTGACGGAAGAGACCAGCTTCGCTTACACCGCTGCATTTGCCGGGGAGATCGCCTACACGGTTCCGAGTGTGAACGACGCTCCGGAGAAGCGCTACACGCTGGGCCTTCTGCAGGCCCAGGTAAAGAACGTAGGCGATGGCTGGGAGTGGACACAGGGTGAGCTTGCCCGTATCGGTGCGGTCAGCCAACCGGGGATGACGGAGTTCACCTCGTACATCGCCGCAGCGCGCGTTCTGGCGGAGCGCACGGCAGAGATGCACCGTGCCTTCGCGAGTGGAACGAGTGCGGAGATCGCGCCAGAGCAGCCCACATCGGCCAAGCTGGCGGCGGACGCTGCCCGTCTGCGGGCGCAGATGAAGCGCACTTTGTCGACGCTGAAACACAAGTTCGTCGACCTTCCCGACAACCTGGAGGAGATGGCTGCGAGCCTCCTTTCCAAACGCTCTGCCATGGAAGAGGTCGTGGAGCGCTTCGAGAAGTTGCCAGCCACCGAGGCCGGACTCTGGACGAGGATCCACGGCGACTATCACCTCGGGCAGATCCTCCGCACAGAGAACGACTTTGCTCTTCTGGACTTTGAAGGTGAGCCGGCGAAGTCGCTCGTGGAACGCCGGAAGCGGCAGTCTCCACTGCGCGATGTTGCGGGCATGCTGCGATCCTTCAGCTATGCTGGTGCGGCATTTGCGCACGCGCACGGCGAGGCCGCTGGATGGGTTTCTCTGTGGGAGGCCGAGGTATGCAAGGAGTTTTTGATTGCGTACGAGACTGCCTCCGGCGGACGGTTGAGCACATCGCGGCGTGTGATGCTGCAGGCGTACCTTCTGGAGAAGGCGATGTACGAGTTGCAGTACGAACTGGATAGCCGCCCGACGTGGGCGCATATCCCGCTCGGCGGTATTTTGAGATTGTTAGGAATTGCTGGTTAGGCTGAAGCAGGAACGGGGCGAACGGGCATACGATGGCAAGCGTGGACATGATAGCGGAAACGACTCGCGAAGCAGCGAGTGACGAAACAGCAAGGGCAGAGGCGAAGACACCGCCGCTCCGCGTGCTGGTGTGCCTGAGTGCTTCGGCAACAGAGCCGGACGCCGACCACGGAGGGAAGTCGGTTGCAGGCCTGATGGAAGATGTTGCCGCGCGACTGCGGCTGGATCGACCCAACTCGCAGTTGATGGTGGCCTTCCCTGCCTATGACACAAGCGCCGTGGACGCACAGGAGGACCGTGGGTACAGGACGGTGTCCTATGCCGCTCCAGGAGAGACGCGCAGCGTCTGGATGCAAAGCGCAGAGGACTTCCGCCGCGCCGCCACCCTGATGAAACAGAACGACTGCACCTGCTGCGTCCTTCTAGGTGCGGAGGCGCAATCGATCGTGCCGGACACGATCTCCGCCATGATTCACATGGTGGTCGAATCGGGATGCGATCTCGCGGTGCCCCGCTATCTCATCGATCCCGATGAAGGCGTCTTCAACTCCGCCATGCTCTATCCGCTCTCGCGGTCGCTGTTCGGTTCGGAGGTGCGAACACCGCTGGCCCTGGATATCGCGATGTCGGCCCGTATGGTCGAGCGAATGGGAACGGCTACCGTCCGGATTCCTGCCGGTTCGCAGGCGACCTCCATTCTTTGGCCCGTGGCTGAGGCTGCCGTGGCGGGATACAGCATGGGCGAGGTGATTGCCGGTCGACGCGAAGAACCTGTCTCTCCTGACCTCGACCTGAAAGCCGCTCTCGCATTGGTGGCCGGGTCGCTCTTCTCCGATATCGAAACCAAGGCAGCTTACTGGCAGAGAAACCGCCCCGCCCCGTTACAGATGTGCGCTGGCGAAGATGTGCGCGGGCCCGGTGATGCCCTGGCAGATTTTTCGATGGATGCACATGATGCGGACCCGCTCGTTGACAGCTTCCGACTTGCGTATGGCAACCTGCATGAGATCTGGTCGCTGGTGCTTCCCCCCAATTCCCTTCTCGGCCTGAAGAAGCTGTCGCTCATGCCGACGGAGAACTTTCGCATGTCGGATGCGCTTTGGGTGCGGATTGTGTATGACTTCGCCCTGGCACACCGTCTGCGCACGCTCAATCGTGGCCATCTGCTGGGCGCGTTGACACCGCTTTACCTGGCATGGGTTGCTTCGTACATTCTGCAGTGCCGAAGCGCGGAGGATGCAAAGCGCTGTATGGAAGCCCTGGCTGCGGCGTTTGAAGCGGATAAGCCCTACCTGGTCTCCAGATGGCGATGGCCGGACCGTTTCAACCCATAGACCACAGAGATCAAGCGGCTCCGATAAGTTTTCTACCAACGAGTTTTGCAGTGAGAGGAAGCGACGATGTTTTCACAGATACGGATTGCTCTGACAGGATCTCTTGAGCGCGTGTTGACGAAGCTGGCCACGTTTCTGCCAGGCGTGATGGCGCTGCTGCTGGCGGTCATTCTATTGACGCTGGTAGGTGCAGGTCTGGCGTGGATTGTGAAGCGGCTCTTGACGCGGATACGATTTGACGAGCGCGTAGGCCTCGAAAACTCGGCAGGCGTCTCGGACTGGTCTCCGGGACACAGCCCAACACTGCTGGCGACGCGCGTCGTCTTCTGGGCATGCGTCACGCTGGGCGTCGCCGTGGGCATCTCTGCCTTCGACGCGGCCTATGACGGCAGAGCCGATATCTCTTCGTTTCTGCTGCCCTACATCGCGCACTCCATTGGTTCGATCGTGCTTCTTCTGGCGGGCACCGTGGTAGCGCGGTTCCTGGCGCGCAGCGTTTTGATCGGCGCTGTGAATGCCAAGCTGCAGTATGCGCGCGGACTCTCCGTCGGTGTGAAATGGCTGGTCCTCGTCTTCACGGGGGCGATGGTCCTGAACAACCTGCGCATCGGCGGCATGGTCGTGGACCTCGCCTTTGGGATCCTCTTCGGCGGTATTGTGCTCACAATGGCGCTGGCTGTCGGTCTGGGATCGCGCGACATTGTGGCACGATCGCTGGATCGCAGCGTCTCCGACCTGAACCCGGGAAGCGCTGAGCGCACTGTAGCCGCGCGCGACTCCGAGGAGAAGCCCCGCGTGTTGCGCCACTTCTAAGT
>JAHFTZ010000022.1 GCA_023265355.1 Terriglobus sp. | reverse complement strand
AAGGCCCGGCAAAGGCCCTCATCATTACCTTTCCGGAAAACGCTGCTGTCGCAAACTGACGAGGCAACTGCGGAAGCCATTGCGCAGCCACACCACCAGGCATACCCTTAAGCTATGACCTTGCTCGGCTCTTTGCTCCACCCAGCGCATCCTCCCTCGCCCCATCTGGACCAGCTGATTCCCCCGGCGGCTATGCCCGGCGGCGAGATAGAGATCCGGGGTACGAATCTCGCTGCGCAGAACGGGATACTGCCAACGGCCACCATAGGAGACGTGGCTGCGCGCATCACCATGACCGGGAGCTCGCGCGCGATGCTCCGCGTCAACGATGGAACGATCTCCGGAGACATCGCACTTCTCAAGCAGCATACGAGATCCAACCTTCTGCAACCCTGCCATGGACGCCGACGGAAACCTCTACTGCACGCTCTCAGGACCGCGCGGACAGCAGACACCGGTCTCCATCTTCCGTATCGACCGCGACTTCCAGATGCGTCCCTTCGCACGGGAGATCCTGAACGCCACGGGCCTCGCGTTTGATCGTGAAGGCTACCTCTACTGCTCTTCCCGCGCCGAAGGAACGGTCTATCGCATCTCTCCCGCAGGCGCCGTCACCACCTATGCCGAGGGCATGGGGATTGCGACGGGGCTGGCCTTCGATGAATATGGAAACCTCTTCGTCGGCGACCGCAGCGGTTCGATCTTCAAGATCGCCCCCGGCGGAGAGATCTTCGTCCACGCCACGCTGGAATCGTCGATGGCCGCGTATCACCTCGCCATGCTCGACGACGGAACCCTGCTCGTCTCCGCACCCACTACCGCCAGTCACGACGTGATTCACGCCGTCTCTCCGGATGGAGAGGTGAGCGTCTACTTTCGTGGCCTGGGTCGGCCACAGGGCATGGCCGTGGATGTGAAGGGAAACGTCTTCATTGCGGCCTCGTTTGCAGGCCGTCGCGGCATCGTCCGCATCACACCACAGAAGCAGGCGAGCCTCGCTGTCTCCGGGCCGAACCTCATCGGTCTTTGCTTTACGGAAGATGGGACGGCTGCTCTTGCTGCACGCGATGCGCTCTTCCACATCGACCTACAGACCGAGGGAAGGCCGCTCTTTTGATCTCAGCTATGCCATCGACCAAGCTATCTCTTCCTGGCCACCCCTTTGACATGGGAGAGGCCCGCCCATGATCGCTGAAATCATCGCCGTCGGCTCCGAGATGCTGACGCCCTTCCGGCAGGACACGAACTCGCTCACCCTTACAGCAGAGCTCAACCTCCTCGGCGTCCAGGTGGCCTTCAAGACCGTGGTCGGCGATTCGCTGGAGCACCTCACCGACGTTGCGAAGATCGCGCTCTTGCGTGCGGACATCATCGTCTTCTCCGGCGGTCTGGGGCCGACGGAGGATGACCTGACCCGCGAAGCCGCAGCCTCTGCACTCGGCATACCACTTGTCCGCAACGAAGCGATCATCGCGGGTCTGCACAAGCGATTTGCGCAGCGCAAGATCCCCATTACGCCGAACAATCTTCGCCAGGCCGACGTGCTCGAGGGAGCGGAGAGCCTGCCCAACGCGAATGGCTCGGCGCCCGCGCAGTGGCTGGATACCGCCTTCCGCGCACCCAACACAAAAACGGCGCATCGCAAGATCGTCATCCTTCTGCCGGGGCCACCGAAAGAGCAGCAACCCATCTTTCGCGACCAGTGCGTTCCAAGGCTGCGCCTCCTGCTTCCGCAGCGGGCGATCGCAAAGAGAATGCTTCGCATCGCCCTTGCACCGGAGTCGCAGATCGATGCGCGCGTCTCTCCGATCTATAAGACCTATCCCGATGTGGAGAGCACGATTCTCTTCACGCTCGGGGAAATTCAGCTTCACTTCCTCTGCGCCAAAGCGACGTTGGAAGAGGCGCAGCAGCGCGTGGATGAACTCACTGAAAAGTGTGAGCGCGAACTCGACGACCTCGTCTTCTCCGCAACGGGAGAGTCGCTTGAAGCCGTCGTCCTGCTTCTGCTGGGCATGCGCCATCTCACCCTCGCTACTGCCGAAAGTTGCACCGGCGGACTTGTAGCCGAACGCCTTACCCGCGTACCGGGTTCCTCGCGTACCTTTCTTGGAGGCGCGGTTGTCTATGCCGATGAGATGAAGACCAAGTTCGCCGATGTCCCCCCGGAGCTGATCCGCGAGCACGGTGCGGTGAGTGAAGAGGTCGCACGCGCGCTCGCGGAGGGCATCCGCCGCCGTACCGGAGCGGATCTCGGCATTGGCATCACCGGCATTGCAGGGCCGGGCGGAGCCACTCTGAACAAGCCCGTAGGCCGCGTGTACGTCGGTCTCGCCGACGGAGTCTCCGTCGAGGTCAAACAACTCGATCTCACCGGAGACCGCGAACGTGTACGCTGGTTTGCCGCACAACACGCTCTGGATATGTTGCGTCACAAGCTGATGTAAACTCACCCTCGGTCGCAAGGGAAATCATGCACATCTGGATCACTGCTCTCGTCGTCGCTTACCTGCTCGGTTCCATCCCCTTCGGATACCTGCTTGTTCTGATCTTTCGCAAGGAAGATATTCGGACCACCGGTTCCGGCAACATCGGAGCGACTAACGTAGCGAGGTCCGGAGCGAAGGGTCTCGGTGCGCTCACGCTGTTTCTCGATGCCCTGAAGGGTTTCCTGGCCGTCGCGATCGCACGGCATCTCGCTCAACAGATCACCTCACCGCAGGACTACAAGCTCGCCGCCCTGGCAGGCCTCGTCGTCGTGATCGGGCATATCTTTCCCGTATGGCTCGGATTCCGTGGCGGTAAAGGCGTTGCCGCAGCGTTAGGCGTCTTCCTCGCATGGGCTCCGCTCAGCGCGGTCGTCGCCATCGCGGTCTTCCTGGCCGTCGTCTTTCTGACGAAGTATGTCTCCGTCGCCTCCCTGATTGCCGGATACGTCTTTGTGATTGTCGCGATCGCCACCGATACCAAACACCTGCTCTTCGTCGCCCTCTGTTACGTCGCTATACCCGTCCTCGTCACCCTTAAACATCATGGCAACATTCGCCGCCTTATGGCTGGCACAGAAAATCGGTTCGGAAGCAAAGCATGAGCAAAATCGCAGTTCTCGGTGCCGGTGCGTGGGGCACCGCAATCGCTATCTCTCTCGTTCGCCGCGGCGGTCACGACGTCACACTCTGGGCGCACTCTCCCGCACACGCGGATGAGATGCGCGTCACCCGCGACAACATGCGCTACCTCGCGGGCTTCGTTCTGGAGCCTTCGCTGACGCTTCCGCTTTCGCTCGAAGAGGCCGTCACTGGCGCAGACATTATCGTCTCGGTCACGCCGTCGCAGCACCTCCGCACCACCATTACCGAGATCGCGCCGATCCTGCAGCCGCACCAGGTGCTCGTCTCCGCAAGCAAGGGCATTGAAGACGACAGCCACCTGCGCATGTCGCAGGTGATGCAGTCCATCACCGGCAATCCTGTGGCGACACTCGGCGGACCTTCCTTCGCGCGTGAAGTTGCCGCAGGGATGCCGACTGCGGCCGTCATCGCCTCCGCAGACCTCGCCCTGGCGCAGCGTCTGCAGACGGAGTTCTCCTCGGAGTCCTTCCGCCTTTACAGCAACTCGGATCTCGTCGGCGTGGAACTCGGCGGCGCGTTGAAGAATGTCATTGCCCTGGCGGCAGGCGTGGCCACCGGCCTCAACCTGGGCAGCAACACCGCCGCTGCCCTGATGACACGGGGCATGGCGGAGATCACGCGCCTTGCCATCGCCTGCGGAGCGGAGCAGAAGACGCTTGCCGGTCTCGCGGGGATGGGCGACCTCGTCCTCACTTGCACAGGAACACTCTCGCGCAACCGCACCGTTGGCGTAGAGCTGGGTAAAGGCAGGAAGCTTCCCGAGATTATCGAAAGCCTGAAGGGAAAGGTCGCCGAGGGCGTTCGCTGCACCTCCGCCGCGCTGGGGCTCGCTTCTATCCATGGCGTAGAAATGCCGATCACCGAGCAGATGAACCAGGTCCTCCACCATAACCAGGCTCCCCTGGACGCGATTCGCGCCCTGATGACCCGTCCTGGCAAGGGCGAGTAGTTCCTGCCCCGCGAACGATTACACTGATCTCTATGGCCTTCTCCCTCTTCGGCAAAAAACCCAAGCCCACATCCGAAGACGAACAGCCGAAGCGCAGCTTCTTCGAACGCATGCGCGACGCGGTCGCACCGGATCTCTCGCTCACGCAGGAAGTCGAGCGCGAGGAAGAACTGCAGCGGGAAGCAGAGCTGCCACCGGAAGCTCCGCCAGAGCACACTTATGAGCAGGATGAGGAAGAGAGCTCAAGCGGTTTCTTCTCGCGCATGCGGCAGGCGGTCACTCGCACGCGCGAGACGCTCAACAGCGGCATCGACTCCGTCCTTGCCCTGACGCGCGAAGTAGACGCCGCAACCCTCGACGAGCTTGAGGCCGTCCTCATCACCTCGGATATCGGCGTCGACACATCGCAGGAGATCATTGCCACCCTACGCCAGCGTGCGCTGCGCGAAGGCATCGACGGTGGCCCTGAGCTCAAGCGTCTTCTGAAGCTTGAACTCCTCAAGATTCTGAACTCGGTGCAATCACCAACAGCACGCGCGGCAACTCCTCCCGAAGTCATCATGATGGTGGGCGTGAACGGTACGGGCAAGACCACCACCTCCGGCAAGCTTGCAGCGCACTTCCGCGCGCAGCATCGCACGGCCCTGCTCTGCGCGGCTGATACCTTCCGCGCCGCGGCCATCGAACAGCTCGAAGTATGGGCGCAGCGCTCCGGCGTCGACATCGTCAAGACGAAGCAGGGGGGCGACCCCTCTGCCGCGCTCTACGACGCGCTGAACGCAGGCAAGGCGCGCAAGGTAGATGTCGTCATCATCGACACCGCTGGACGCCTTCACACGAAATCGGGCCTGATGACCGAGCTGGACAAGATGCGCCGCACCGCCGCCAAGGTCATCCCGGACGCTCCGCACCAGACCTTCCTCGTGATGGACGCGACGACTGGCCAGAACGGCATGCAGCAGGCGCGGCTCTTCACGGAAGCCGCGCAGGTCACCGGCATCGTTCTGACCAAGCTGGACGGCACGGCGAAGGGCGGTATCGTGATCGCCATTGCGCGCGAACTGGGTCTGCCGGTCGTCTACTGCGGCATCGGCGAAAAGATGGAGGACCTTATCGCATTCGACGCCGACGCCTTCGTGGATTCCCTTCTCGGCGACTAAGACAACCGTCCGATAGATGGAAGCACCCTCATTGCGTATCGTGGAAGCAATTCCACGATCTCGAAAGGGTTGCCATGCTCAGCTCCTCCCTCGCCAGTTCTGTAAGCAGAAGACGTTTTCTCCGCTGGTCCCAGGCTGCGATGGCCGCAGTGGGCGCAGCACCTCTCTTCGACCGTTCCGCAGAAGCGGCGACTCCCGCAAGCGCCGCTCCGTCCGTCGATTACTACGAAAAACTTAACGTGCGGAAACTCATCAACGCGCGCGGCACCTTTACCGGCCTCACCGCAGCCGTGATGCCGCCGCAGGTGCAGCGCGCCGTTGCGGAGGCCGCGCTGCATCCCGTCCATCTGGAAGAGCTCCAGACCAACGCCGGAGCTTACATCGCGAAGAAGCTGCGCTGCGAAGGTGCCATGGTGACGTGCGGCGCGTCCGCCGCGCTCTCGCTCGCCACAGCGGCGTGTATTCAGTCTGCAAATAACTGCCTGCCCATGAACATTCCGCAGGAGATCGGCACGGCCAAATTTCCAAAGAACGAAGTGATCGTGCAGAAGTCGCACCGCTACGAGTACGACCACGCCATGCTCCTCTGCGGCATCAAAATCGTGGAGGTGACGACGCTCGAAGACTACAAACGCGCCTTCACGCCCAACACCGTGATGACGAACTTCTTCAACTCCACGCGCTCCGGGCAGATCGATCAGCCGCAGTGGCTGGAGATCGCGCACCAGCACAACGTACCGTGTCACCTGGACGCAGCTGCGGATATGCCTCCGATTGAAAATCTATGGAAGTACACGGGCATGGGCTTCGACCTCGTCGCCTTCTCCGGTGGCAAAGGGATTCGCGGACCGCAGAACGCCGGTCTGCTTCTCGGAAAGAAGAGCCTCATCCATCTCGCAGCGCAAAATAATAATCCGCACATGAGCGTTGGACGCGGCATGAAGGTAGCAAAGGAGCAGATCGTCGGCATGGTCGCCGCCGTGGACTGGATTCTCGAACAGACGGACGAGGGCATGGAGCACGAGTACCTCCGCCGCGCCAACGTCGTTCTCCACGCGCTCAAAGACATCCCAACGATTCAGTCGACCTTCTTCACCGAACCCATTGCGAACCACGTCCCGATCCTGATGCTGACGTACGATCCCGCAGTCGTCGGCATCAAGCCGGAAGATGTTCTCACGAAGCTGCGCGCCCTCAATCCTTCCATCGAACTTGCCAGCGGGCGTGACAACACGATCGGCGTCAGCACATGGATGCTCCAGCCCGGCGAGGAAGTCATCGTAGCCCGCGAGCTGCACAAGGTGCTCAAATCCGCGAAGGGGTAAACTCAGCTGCATCCTGTTGTGCTTTCGGAGGTCCTGTGATCGAAGGGATACAGTCAAAGCAAGATCAAAGCAGGCCGAGGGAAGTGAGATACCTCGGCCTTTTCTTTGCAGTGACGGTGATGTTTTTGACCGCCATGCCCGTGGCGGCACAACTTCTGCACGCAACCGATGCCTCGCGTCCGTCCTTCGATGTCACCTCCGTCAAACCATCGAACCCAGACGCAACGGGCTTGAACTTTCAGTTGTCTCCTATGAAGTTTGCGGCCAGGCATGCTTCTCTCAGAGACCTCATCAAGTTTGCATACCACGTCAAATCAGACGACCAGCTGAGCGGCCCGCCATCCTGGTGGAACAAAGAATATTTCGATGTGGAGGCGAAGGCATCGCCTGCCGAGATCGACACCTTCAATACACTCCGGCCGGATCGAAAGATGGACTTTACAAGGCTCCTTCTGCAGTCCCTGCTCGAAGATCGTTTCCACCTCAAGGTGACATTCGAAACAAGACCGCTTGCGGCCTACGCGCTGGTCGTCGTCAAACATGGTGCAAAGCTTACCGAGGCCCAAAGTTCAACCGCATCACCCGTTTCGGGAAGGCCGCTGCTTCCCTCCATCGGAAAAAGCGGAGCCGATCAACTCACGGCTACCGGAGTTCCCATGGCCATGGTGGCGGACTGGCTTTCGTTTCGAGAAGAGATCGGCAACCGTGTCGTCGTCGACCAGACCGGGTTGAAGGGCAATTATGATTTCGTACTGAGAGGGATCTCCTTCGGACAGTCCCCCTCTGAAGATTCAGCGACATCCATCTTCACGGCGGTTCATGAGCAGCTCGGATTGAAGCTCGAACCAGCAAAATTACCTGTGGAAGTTCTGGTGCTCCAGCACGTGGAGAGACCTTCGCAGAATTGAGACAGCGTTCCCGCTCTCTCGGCAAGGCAGCGCGCGTACCCGACCCCATCCGCCAGAGACGCAGCCCTGACGGTGACCACTGTGACAGGCAAACGTCTAAACCTGGTGCGTCAACAGGCGGCATGAGCATCCAGTACACGAAATCTGTCATCCCGAGCTACCCCTCGCGCATCGTACAAAGGAGATATGACCGAAACCTTCACCGAGATCGACCGCAGGCACATGGAGCAGGCCCTGGCGCTTGCCCGCGCTACGACCGGCCTTGCCTCCCCCAATCCGCAGGTGGGATGCGTGCTCGCGCATGGCGAGGAGATCGTTGGCCAGGGCGCGCATCGCTACGTAGCGCGAGACCACGCCGAAATCGTCGCGCTCAAGCAAGCTGACGGCAGGGCGAAGGGTGCGACCGCCTACGTCACTCTGGAACCCTGCAGCCACCACGGCCGCACCGGCCCCTGCGCCAACGCACTCATCGAAGCAGGTGTGGCGCGCGTCGTCGCCGCCACACTCGATCCGAACCCGAGGGTCTCGGGGAATGGCATGGCGCGCGTCGAGCAGGCAGGCATCGTTGCGCAGCACGGTCTGATGGAAACACAGGCGCGCGCGATGAACGATGCCTTTGCGCATTACATCCTGACCCGGCAGCCCCTCGTCACCCTGAAATCCGCACTCTCCGTCGATGGCAAACTTGCTCCGCTGCCCGCCAACCGCATCGGCAACTCGCCCTTCTGGCTCACCGGAACTGCGGCGCGCGAAGAGGTCCATCGCCTCCGGCACAGCAACGACGCCATCCTGACCGGCGTCGGAACCCTGATCGCGGACGATCCGCTGCTCACCGATCGCAGCAACCTGCCACGGCGGCGGCCCCTGCAGCGCATCATCCTCGACACGCACCTCCGCCTTCCGCTGACGGCGCGCATCCTGGACACGATCAACGACGACCTGATCGTCCTCTGCTCTTCGAAGGCCTCGGATGAAACGCAGAAGCACCTTCGCACGCTGGGTGTACGCGTCGAACACGTGAGCGAGATCCTGACGAAACGGGGCACGCATGAGCTCGACATCCCCGGAACGCTGAAGCTTCTTGGCACCTTCGACCTTCTCTCCGTCCTTCTGGAGGCCGGACCGCGCCTGAATACCGCTTTTCTCGACGCCGACATGGTCGATAAAGCCGTGCTCTTCTTTGCGGAGACGGAACTGGGCAATGACGCTCTGCCCTTCGCCTACGGGAATCACTCGCCCTTCCGCCTCGTGGAACATCTGCAGAAGGTGGCCCGTTGCGACTTCCAGAACGAATCCGGATCGCTGGATGCCTGTATTCGCGGCAACCTCCGCGATCCCTGGGCGGATGTCTTTACCCTCACACCGACCAAAGTGCGTTAACCTGAAGATATGTTTACGGGATTAGTTGCAGAGACAGGCACCATCAAAACCCTCACACCCACCGAAGGCGCGATGCGTATCGTCGTCAGCGCTCCCCTGCTCGCCAGCAAATTGCAGCTGGGCGACTCCATCGCAGTGTCTGGCGTGTGCCTCACGGCTCTGGACATTACGGAAAGCACCTTTGCCGCAGACCTTGCCGCCGAGACCATCGCGCGCACCTCGCTCTCGCGCATGACCCAGGGCACCGTGGTGAACCTGGAGCTGCCTACAGCAGCCGGTTCGCCGCTGGGCGGACACATCGTGCAGGGGCACGTCGATGGCGTCGGGCACCTGATCTCCCTCACACCGGTCAGCTCCGCCGCGAACACACAGACCGACTGGCTACTTCGAATCGACGTGCCGGTTCCGCTGCGCCGCTACATCGTGAATAAAGGCTCCATCACGCTTGAAGGCATCTCGCTCACCGTTGCCTCCTTTGAAGGAGGCGTTGTTACGGTCGCCGTCATTCCCCACACCTACGCGGCGACGAACCTGCATACCCTGAAGGAGGGTGCGGAGGTCAATGTCGAAGTCGACGTGATGGCGAAGTACGCCGAACAGCGCGCGCAACCAACGCACGCCGAAGAGATTACGGAGGCGTCCCTGATCAGCGAAGGTTACTGATCAAACTTCTCTGCTTGTTTGTCATTCCGTAGCGCCACTTTTGTCATTCCGTAGCGAAGCGAAGGAATCTGCTATTAATCCTTCACCACGCTAAGCTCCAACTGCTCCGCTACACCCTCTTCCACGTACGGATGAAAGTGCGTGCGGCAGCGGGCCTCGTAAAGTCGAGCAGCCCCCACCACAACAAGCTCCTGGCTATTTCCGAGGCGCTGCGTGTGAATCGCGGGTTGGCCGCAGACCATGCAGACCGCTGAGAGCTTCGTCACATTGTCCGCAAGCGCCATCAGATTCGGCACAGGACCGAAGGGCTCCGCAGTGAACGTCGTATCCAGCCCGGCCATGATGACGCGTTTGCCAAGTGCTACCAGTTCCATCGTGAGCGGGACGATCCCCTCATCGAAGAACTGGACTTCATCCACGCCGACGACTTCCACGGCGTCGATCTGCCCCGTGCTGAATAGCGCCTCGCGCAGGCGCTCCGCGTTCGGCGTCACGACAGCGGCTTCGTGCGTCTGTTCGGAGTGCGATGCGATATGCGTGCGGTGATAGCGGAGATCAATGTCCGGCTTGAAACAGGCGACGCGCTGCCGAGCGATCCGCGCACGCTTGAGGCGGCGGATCAGTTCTTCGCTCTTCCCTGAGAACATGGGGCCAACAACGACCTCCAGAATCCCTGGATGACATGGATCAATCACAAGCAATCTCCCGTGCGACTATCGTATCCCGCCATGCATTGTGGAGAAGCCGTCCCAGGGTCTCAGCCTGGGAGCGGTTGCCACAGCTCCACACGGTTGCCATCGCAGTCCACGATCCACGCGAATTTGCCATAGTCGGCGTCATCGCGCTTGGGATCGATGGTGACGCCCGCGGCTTGCAGGCGCTCCAGCAGCGCGTCGAGATCGTCCACGCGATAGTTGATCATCGTGCGCTGCGCACCTTCGCCGAAGTACTTTGTGTCGTCAGGGAAGGTGCTCCACGCCGTAGAGCCCGTACCGGCAGGCACCTCGTCGGTCCAGGCAAAGGTGACGCCCCACTCCGTCGGCTGCATACCGAGATGTTCGGCGTACCAGGCGGAGAGCCGCTTCGGATCTTTGGATCGCAGAAACACCCCGCCAATGCCGGTCACACGTGCCATCGCTTCCTCCGCTAGATCTTCTCCACATAAACAGCGGTGCCGTAGGCCAGCACCTCCGTCACGCCCTGCATCAACTCATTCGCGTCGTAGCGCATGCCGATGATGGCGTTCGCGCCGTGCTCCACTCCATGCTGGGCCATGCGGCGAAAGGCATCTTCGCGCGTCTTCTCGCAGAGGTCGGTGTAGAGCGTAATGTCGCCTCCGATCATCGTCTGAAGGCTTGCGCCCAGTGTGCCGAAGACACTCCGCGAGCGCACGACGATGCCACGCACGATTCCCAGATTACGAACAATACGAAACCCCGGAAGCTCAAGACCGGTGGTGACCATTCCTGTTTCCATCACGTGCAGACTCCCAAGCGCAGAAGCGCTTTCTGTCATACGGATTCTATGTCAGCAAAAGTTCCGTAGCGCCAACAAAACACGAAGAAATTCGATAGCGGCTAACGCTTGCCGAGACTGTAGACCAGGCGCGAGACCGCGCCGGAGTCGATCGCTGCGGCGGCAACTTGCACACCTTTGCGCAGGGAGTTTGCCTTCCCTGCAACCATCAGCACAGCCGCCGTATTGAGGAGAACCACATCGCGCCTAGGTCCGGGCTCACCACCAAACACTCCGCGTAGAATCGCGGCGTTCTCCTTCGCATCTCCACCGGCCAGAGCGCTCATAGGAGCGCGCTTCAGGCCCGCATGCTCGGGAGCGACGGTGTAGCTCTTCACCACACCATCGCGCACTTCGGAGATCTGGCTGACACCCGCCAGCGACAACTCGTCGATGCCGGAGCCGCCCTCATCCCCCGCGCCATGCACCACCATGGCGCGCCGCATGCCCATCAGGGCAAGCGCTTCGGCAACAATCGGCACCAAGTGCGCCGAATAGACGCCCATCACCTGCGTCGTTGCCCCTGCGGGATTAGTCATCGGTCCGAGGACATTAAAAATCGTCCGCGTAACGATAGTTTTGCGCACCGAAGCGACGATCTTCATCGCAGGGTGCATTTTCGTCGCCAGAAGGAAGGCAAAGCCCTTCGCGCGAATCGCCTCGGCGGCCTCTTCGGCTTCCAGACCCACTGGGATACTGAGGGCCTCCAGAACATCCGCCGAGCCGCACTTGGAGGTGACGGAACGATTACCATGCTTGGCGATGGGAATGCCCGCACCCACCGCCGTGAGTGCAACGGCGGTAGAGATGTTGAAGCTTCCGCTGTCATCGCCACCCGTGCCGCAGGTGTCCACCAGAGTGGCGCGCTCTTCGTCCGTCAGGGGAAGGACGACGGAGGCGGAACGCATCGCCTCGGCAAACCCGGCCAGTTCCTGCGCCGTTTCTTCTCTCTGCTGCAGGGCGAGCAGAAGAGCCGTCATCTGTTCTTCTGAAAAGTCTCAGCGCAGAAGTGCCTGCATCAGATTGCGTGCATCTTCGCGGGAAAGGGGGGTGCTGGCGGCTTGCTCTAAGAGATT
>JAHFTZ010000373.1 GCA_023265355.1 Terriglobus sp. | reverse complement strand
GCTCTCGGCCTTATCCACAAACTTGCCCGCAGGTAGCGCACCGACCAGACCTCGTACCAGAGTCTCCATCTGCCGCGCAAAGAGGAGAAATGCAGCGACTCCCAGCGTGACCACCGCCAGAACAGGAAGAGCGAATGACAAGATGCGCACATCGTGGCCGAACATCGGGAACGTCAGGATGTGCGTGGAGGTCGCAACTGCGGCAGTCAGAAAGGACAGCAGCATAAACATGTCCAGCAGCCGCTCAAGAATCACCGTACCAAGAATAGAGGAGGACGAAGAACCCAGCTCTTCCGCATAGCCAAATACACGCAGGAAATCGCCGATACGAAACGGCAACACGTTATTCGCAGCAAAGCTCGTGAGAAGGACTCGTGCACAAACACTAAATCCAGGTGCGCCATTGGCACGCAGCATCAGCCACCAGCGATAAACGCGCACGGTATAGCCAGTGACGAGAGCGGCGGCGAGAACCGCAAACCACCAACGATTTACGAACCGGATCGACTCGATCGTTTGGTAATGAATTCCGGTAAGCGTCCGCCACAGAAAGAACGCGCTGATGACAAATCCTGGCAGCGTCTTCCACAGATTGCGTTTTTTCTTCTGCTCGCTCAAGCGACCACCTGGCACCACGAAAATGGGGAGAAACGCAGATCTGGAATGCGGTCTGGAGATAGGGTTGAAGTCATCATAGCCAGCCGTCATTATACGTTTGCCTTATCCGCCAACGGCATGGCGGGCCGTTTCGTTGTACTGTGAGAAAGTGGCCAGATCTGCTTCGCCCCAGAAAACAGAGACAAGCTCTTCGCTGGTTGGACTTCTCGCGCTGAGTATTCTCTCCTTCTGCATCCTTGGATATCATCCCGACGCGGAGGATGGAGGCATTTACGCCGCCGCGGTTCAGCAGCGCGTGCATCCCTGGCTATTTCCCCACGATCACGCCTTTGTGGCGGCGCATGTCGGAAATGGTGTCTTTGCGTGGTTGGTCAGTGGCCTCGCGGCGGTGACGCACCTTTCGGTGCCGCTCTGCCTGGCCTTCGTGCAATTTGCGACCATCGCCGCTACGCTGCGGGCTTCGTCTGACGTTGCAAAAATCTGCTTTCGCTCGGAACCGGCACGTTTCGGAGCTGTGCTCGTCGTGGCCCTTTCCCTTTCACTTCCCGTTGCCGGAACAGCGCTCTACCTGGGCGACCCCTATTGCACCGCGCGCTCCATTGCGCTTCCCCTGCTTCTCTTCGCCCTGAAACATCTGCTCCAGCGCCGTACGCTCGCCAGCGTGCTCCTGCTCACCACTGCCTTTGTAATTCATCCTGTCATGGCGCTTTGGGGAGGGTTTTTTCTCATCTCCGTGTGGACGCTTCAGCGCAAGCGACCCGTGCTGCTCTTCACCTCTTTCTCCGGTGCAGCACTCCTGATCTGTCTCGCGATTTATCTCCTCTCCCCTGTGGACGAGGGGCCTCATCGTTTGCTTGCCGCGACGCGCTCCTACTGGTTCCTCGCACAGTGGCAGTGGTATGAGGTGCTGGGCGCGCTTGCTCCTCCTGCGCTCCTGCTTTGGACGCTCTCGCGCCACCAACAGACGCACAGCGCGGGCATAGAGGAACGCTTCCTGGTTTACGCTCACGCAGCCACAACGGCGCTGTGCCTTCTCATCGCGCTGCTCTTTGCTCGGTCTTCCGCGGAACACCTTTTCATCGCGCGGATGCAACCCCTTCGCGCGCTGCATCTGCTCTACGCGGTCTTTCTCCTCATCACAGGCGGCTGGACCGGAGACTATCTCCACGAAAAGATGAACTCTCGAAAAGCAGAACGAGTTGCCCTGGCCGTGCTGGCAGCCTGCATCGCGACGCCCTTGTACGTGGCGCAACTGGAGATCTATCCCGCCTCCCAACACCTGGAGTTCCCCTGGCGGCAGCGCACGAATGGATGGTCGCGGGCTTTCGTATGGTGCCGTGAACATACATCACAGAACGCTCTCTTCGCGATGGATGCTCACTACATCACAGTCGAAGGGGAAGACGCACAGAACTTCCGTTCGATCGCTCTCCGGAGTTCGCTCCCTGATTACTCCAAAGACGGCGGGGTCGCTTCCGTCTCTCCATCCCTCGCCGCAGATTGGCTCGTCGGCGTGGCTGCGCAATCCGACCTCAACCACAGAAGCGATGCCGATCGTCTCGCCCAACTTGCTCCACTCCACGTGAATTGGATCGTCCTGCCAGAGGACTCCGCCACGTCGTTTCCCTGCGACTACCGGAACGACGTGGCGAAGGTCTGCCGTTTGCCTGGCGGAGTGCGCTAACTCCCTGATTTCGCAGAAGCAGATGCCGCACCGACTTTGAGGATAATGGTGTCTTGATCGGCTCCTTCAAACTTTGAGTAGAAGGCGCGGAGCTCGGCATAATCCTTCGGTGCAAAGAAGAAATCGCCGAGAGTCAGGTTGCGGTAAACCGTCACCGAGTTTCCGGCGGGTTTATTTTCCATCGTATAAGCGGCACGTTGTTGAAACTTCCAACTGTTCTTCGCTGGCGCAGACTCCAAAGTGAAGCTCGCCGGATAGATGATTCGCATCGCGTCCCGGTAGGTCGCCGCCTCCTGAAAGTAGACCCCGGTCTCACGCTTCTCCTGGGTGAAGGTCGGCTTGTTGTTTACAAGAAAAATATCGCCCGGCAAGAGCAGACGACTAGCCGTTGCTGTTCCTGCTCTTCCGCTGACCGCAAAGGAGACTTTCAGGGGCTTCTCATAGGCCGTCAGATTCTCCACCGAATCCACGGTGACCTCCATCCCTGCCGGAAGCTCTTCTTCCAGGTGCTTCTTCAGGTCGTCCTTCAAACTCGCCTCATCACTGCGCAGCGCAACGTGACGCCACAGGATCGCGGGGTCTCCCTCAAACGATTCCGTAACCTTACCCTTCAGGACTCTCTCCTCATCGAGTTTGAGATCCGCGATGCGCGCGGTGGAGGCAAAGGTGTACGGCTCCGAAGCAGTATTCGAAAGCACTGCGCCACCCTCCGCCTGTCGAATCCCCGCCGCCGCGGTGTGCCTCCACTCGAGATGGCCATAAGGACAATACCGCGTGCCGGGATCGAGAAAAATATCCTTGCCGTCGACATTCACAACGGCAATCGCATCATCCAACTGGTACATCGAGAGCAGGTTGGGATTAAACATACGGCGCTCTCGGTTGGTGACCACCATGAGGTACGCCTTCATGCCCGCAGAACGCGCCATCGCCACGAAAAGAGCCGTCAACTGATCGCTGGATCCGCGCTTGCGCGTGAGCACATCGTCCGTGTTCTTGATGTCACGCAGCCCC
>JAHFTZ010000372.1 GCA_023265355.1 Terriglobus sp. | reverse complement strand
AGGTTCGGAGCGTCATAGGGCTGGGGTAAACCAATGACTGACAAGCTGAAGCCTGTTCCAGCCACCTCCACGATTCCAGCAACCGACGCCGACCGCCGCGAGAACGCGAACATTTCACCGCAGGGCAAAGTCCACCCGGACGACGCTCCTTCCAGCAGCAAATACACTCCGGAGGGTGATCAGGAAGCCACGCCCGGCATTCCACCTTCGGCTACCGATCCTGTCTAATCGTCACCCCGCTATTTGTCATCCCGTAGCGAAGCGGAGGGATCTGCTTTTGTTAATTGAAGTTTCGTGACAGATAGGGTTGTGCGCTCCGCGCGACCACCCTTTGCGCAATAGACCCACTCAAAATGGGCGCGATTTTCGTCCTGTTTTCAAGAACCCGGTTGGGCGATACTGTTAGAGCGAATGTCTGAAGTCGAACTCCAGAACGAAGAGCCGCAGGCCGAGTCCGCTCAGCCCGAGGTGGAGACGCTCGTCCTCGAGCATCCTCCGACGCCTCCTGCGCCCAAGCCTCCTGTCGTCAAGGAGGCCAAGCCGACGCGCGAGGAGCAGTCGCAGTCGCCGTTCAACATCACCGTCGGTCTAGTCTATGACGGTCCGCTTGACCTCCTTCTGGATCTCATTCGCAAGCAGGACATCGACATCTACGACATCCCGATTGCGCGCATTACGGCGCAGTTTCTGAGCTACTGCGACCAGCTCAAGCAGACCGATGTCGATTCGGCAGGCGAGTTCATCTACACCGCCTCGCTGCTGATTCACATTAAGAGCAAGATGCTCCTGCCGCGTGAAGCCTCGCTGATCGCCGCCGGAGACATGGAAGATCCTCGCCGCGAGCTTGTCGAGCGGCTGCTGGAGCACGAGCGCTTCAAGGCCGCCGCGCAGATGTTGATGCAGAAGCAGCAGATCGAGGAAGCTACCTGGACGAACCCGGGCATCGGCGAGTTCCGCGAAATCGCCAGTTCGGACCGCGAGATCGCCGCCGACACGGATGATCTCGTCCGCGTCTTCCAGGAGATTCTGCAGCGTCTCAAAGAGCGCCCCATCCTCAACGTCAATGAGGACACCGTCACTGTCTCGCAGATGATCGATTACTGCAAGCGCCGTCTGGTGCTTGAAGATCGTCCCATCTCCCTCCGGAAGTTGCTCGCCAACACGCACTCGCAGCAGGCCCTGATCTGTATGTTCCTGGCGATGCTCGAACTTGTGCGTCTCCAGGCGATCCTTCTGCGGCAAACCCAGGTTACCGGCGAGATTTTGATTAAAAAGTCAGACAACTTCGATGATGTCATCGCAAATCAGGCCGCCATGGCCCGAGACGATTGGCGCTAGAACACTCGAAGATCGGACAGAACTACGGATTCCATCGAGAAACTGCAGTTTCCGTCGGTCGATGAGTCGAATGGTCTGACTCGTACATCTTCTTCTCAGAACCTTAGACGATGTCTAAACTGATTCTCATAGGAGTTCTTCCTAATGCGTCAAGCATTTGCCCTTGCACTTTCGTTTGTTTTTGCCTCTGTTCTGGGTGTCCCTGCGCACGCTCAAGCGGCTCCCCCGGTAAAGCGCACGCCCGTTGTGGCGATCCCCCACAACCACATCTATGACGAAACGGCCGATCCGAAGGCCCTGATTGCTGCCGCCTTCAAGAAAGCCAAGGCCGAGCACAAGCGCGTCATCCTGGAGTTCGGTGGAGACTGGTGCGG
This sequence comes from Terriglobus sp., assembly GCA_023265355.1. Classification (GTDB taxonomy): domain Bacteria; phylum Acidobacteriota; class Terriglobia; order Terriglobales; family Acidobacteriaceae; genus Terriglobus. The sequence goes on along the minus strand of JAHFTZ010000372.1, from coordinate 1,604 downwards.
CGACTGCCAGGTGCTGTACTACTACTTCCACAAGAGCCCAAACGTGGAGGTCCTGAACGCAAATTTTGTCCTCGTTCCGGTCTGGATTGGCCGCATGGATACAAACCTTGATCTGGCTATGAAGTACGGTGTCCCCGTAAAGCACGGTGTGCCTGCGCTGGCCGTGCTCGACGCTAAGGGCAAGGTGCTGTACGCGCAGTCGAAGGGCGAGTTCAGGGATATGCGGTATATGGATGAAAAATATGCCTCGGACTTTCTGAGCCAGTGGAAGCCATAAAAGTCCAACGCGAGGTTGACCGCGGCGTCCTGGCCATGCCGGGACGCATCGCGGGGCATGGTCTGCGATGGACGGAGCACGTCCGCCGGGCGTATTGGAACTCTTTCCAGAACGGGTGTGGAACGACGGCCAAGGCGGTCGCCTACTCGGCTGTTTTTGCTGTGTTTCCCGCCCTCCTGGTCGCCGCTGCGTGCATCAATCTCCTGCCGGACGTTGCTCCGCTGCGATCAGAGCTTTCCATCTTCTTCGACCGTGTTCTGCCCGCAAATGTGGCACCGTTGCTTGAAGAGTTTTTTACCGGTGGCGATCACCACGCTCCGCAGTCGATCCGGGTGCTGATCGGTGCCGGTATCGTCGGCTTTACGGGGGCGGCGGGCGTCATCGCCACGCTCATGGAAGGTTTCCGGCGCACGTACGATCTGCCGCTCAATGCCTGGACACCGTGGCAGAGGCGGGGGAGAGCGTATCTTCTGGTGCCGATCTCGCTGATTCCGCTCTCCGTTGCCAGCGTTCTCGTGGTCTTCGGCCATCTAATTACGGTGATGGTGATGGCGTGGAAGCAGCCGGAGGTGCAATCGCTTTTCTATGTGACCGCCAACATCGTGCGCTGGACGGTGGCCCTCTCCGCGACCGCGTCTGTCATTGCGATGATCTACCGCTTTGGCACCTCGAAGGATCTGGGATGGCATGAAGTCTTTCCGGGAGCGGCATTTGCCACGATTACCTGGTTTCTTACGACGCTGGGCTTTGGGTGGTACGTAACGCGGTTTGCGGATTACTCGCGGGTCTATGGGTCGCTGGGAACGGGCATCGTCCTTATGGTCTGGATGTTCCTCACGGCGCTCAGTGTTTTATGCGGAGCGGAGCTCAATGCAGAGCTTTCCCGGCGTCCCTCGCAGGATGGACATTGAAGCAAAAAGTGATGGATGCCAATTTGTAGGTAAAATTGCCGGGGCACAGAAAATTGCGGCGTTAGCGCTGCAGTTCCCGGGAGAACGATGACTGCGACAGATGGTGTGGGTTTTTTGGGTGGAAGTGGTCGTAGCGCAAAGATTGTTGCGACGCTAGGACCGGCGTGTTCTACAGAAGAGGTCTTTACACAGTTGGTGCGTGCCGGGCTGGATGTGGCGCGGCTGAACTTTTCGCACGGCAGCCATGAGCAGAAAGCTGAGCTGATTGCCATGGTGCGCAAGGTCTCGGCCAGCGAAGGCAAGGCGATCTGCATCCTCGCGGATCTGCAGGGACAGAAGATCCGCACGGGGAAGCTGGTGGATCACAAGGCCGTTCTGCTGCACGCGGGCGACCTTCTGACCATCACACCGGAAGA
>JAHFTZ010000371.1 GCA_023265355.1 Terriglobus sp. | reverse complement strand
TCCTCAATGGAGATGCCGCCTGTCCGCAGTTTCGCTTCGTCCGACCGTTTCCTCGCCGAGATCGCCTCTCCCGCCATCCGGCCCGGATACGTTCTGGCAGGCGACGAGCTCTTTCTCTACGAGCGCTGCCGGCGTGGCGTCCTCCAGACCCTCGTTCCGGACAATCTTCGCGACTTCTGCCTGCACGATCTCGATCTCGCGGAAACCAGCATCTTCGAAGCTCTGGACCAGGCACAGACGCCTTCCCTCATGGCTCCCTTCCAGGTCTTTTTCTTCCGCAACCTGAAGGTTCTTTACACACGCGGCGCAAAGAAGGACGAGTTTGCCGCGATCGAGGCGTACTTCCGCTCGCCGAACCCGCAGGCTCTCCTGATCTTCGTCGCCGACCACCTTCGTCTGCCCGCCGATCTCCGCAAGATGGACATGCAGGACAAGGACCGCTTCGAGCGCATCCGCGAGACCCTGGGCGACCTCTGCGGCGTGGTGGAGTTGGCCCGCGTAGATGAGCAGGACGCCGTCCGCTGGGTGATCGCCACCTGCGATGAGCAGAACACCAAATGCGACCCCGACGCCGCCCGCCAACTCGTGGACGCCCTCGGCGCGGACATGATGCTGGTCGCCTCAGAGCTGGAAAAGCTTCTCCTCTACGTCTCCGCTCCACGCGAACAGGCGGGGGTCGAACATGCAGAAGCGCGCATTACCCTCGGCGACGTGGAAACCCTCGTCCTTGCCGCCAAGCAGCGTTCGCTCTATGAACTCACGGATGCGATCTCCCTGCACGACCGCGCCGCCGCCCTGGGCCTTCTGCATGGCCTGCTGAACGCCTCCGACGGCGGGGAAGACTCCGCCATCGGCCATCTTTATATGCTCGCGCGCACCTTCCGGCAGATGCTCATCATCGCGGAGAAGAATGTGCGCGACTCCCGCGCCATCTGGCAGGTGCTCTGGCAGGGATTCCGCATGCCACCCTTCGCCGCGGACGATCTCATCCGTCAGGCCCGCCGCTACAAATCCCGTCGCGAACTCTCCCGAGCTTTGCGCCTGATCGCACGTGCCGATCTGGAACTGCGCAACTCCCCACCGGATAAGCGCCTTGTTCTAGAACGACTTGTGCTTGATCTCGCGACAGAACCGCGCACGAATGTTCATGGAGTGGAAACGTCTCAGTTTGCGCTCGAAATATAAACTTTAAGTGACATCCAATAACAAATAGGCGACGTATTAGATTTACGTACAGAATTTGACGGTTGCGGGAATAAAAAGCTAAAGTCACAAAACCCCCTTCCGCATCATTTGCATCTGTACTGAGATCGAATGCATACTTTCGCTGAGCTGTTGCCACAGGTTGAACAACAGATACAGGACTTGGTTGGTTCCTACTTTCGGCGCCTGCGCTTCCCTGCGCATCTGGAAGAGAGCTACTCCGCGTCGACGGGGCGGCGACGGCGGAAGTACGTAGCCTGGACAGGCCTCTTCGCGCTCTTCATCTTTGACCTGTTTCTTTTTGGCGATTCCGTGTTTATCCCGCAACGTTTTGCTGAGGCCGTAACCGTCCGTTTACTTCTGGTTACCCCAGCGGTCTTCCTGCTTCTGTTCGCCATCCTCCACGCCAGAGCCAGCGCTGTCCGCGAGGCATCCATCGGCGGGATTGTTCTGGTGATCTGCTGCGCCACCCTTTATCTCGGGCGCGGCACAGAGCACCTCTTCCAGGCCACAGTAGAGCCCATCTTCTTCCTTGCCTTCGTCCTTCTGAACGGGGTGTTTCGCATCGATCTCCGCTATGGTGTGGTGACCTCGGTGCTCTGCCTGCTGGCGTATGTAGACGGGGTCATCTCCCTCTCCTCCTTGAGCATTGGAGGAATGATCCTCGCAACGGCCCCGGTAATCGCAGCAGCGGTTCTTTCTCTCATCGGCAACTTCACGTTTAGCCGTGCGCTGCGGATCTCGTACCTGCAGCGCCTCCGCAGCGAGACCCAGACGGCTCTCCTGGACGCCGCGAACCTCGATCTACAGCGTGTAGCCTCGCTCGACGCCCTCACTGGTCTAAAGAACCGCCACACTTACGATCTTCGCCTCAAGGAACTTTTTGCCGACGCGATCGTGAACCCACGCCCTATCTCCGCCATCATGGTGGACATAGACCACTTCAAAATTTTGAATGACACCCACGGCCATCTCTTCGGAGACCGGGTCATCCGTCGCGTTGCGACCCTTGTCTCGGAGGCGCTGCGTGCGGAGACGGACTTCGCCGCACGCTTCGGAGGAGAAGAGTTCGTCGTCCTTCTGGACGATACCAACGAGGAACAGGCGTTTCTGGTCGCGGAACGGATCCGCGCCCTCGTCGAGATCGCAGGCTCGCCTGCCTTCGAGAGCGACCTGCGGAAATCCTCCCGCTTCGTAGCAAGCCGACCCCCCTCTTCGCTCCTGACCACCGTAAGCTGCGGCGTCGCGACGACGATCCCGCGCAGGCCTGATGATCCGACAGATCTCATCGCGCGCGCCGATCAAGCCCTCTATCGCGCGAAGTCCGAAGGTAGAAATCGCGTCTGCTGCCATGCTCTCGAGGCTATGTCGATAGCCGTCGCCTAAATCCCGGCGAGAATCCCATTACAGGATTATCGTCCCGAAATTGAGACTAGTTTCTCAAAAAGTAATCCGCCCGCAAATTACACTTCTCTCCAGCCACTTCATTCGGAGGAAGAATGTCCCGTCTTCAGCGATTCGTCGCTTGCCTTGCCTTTGTCGCTTTCTGTACGCCTCATGTCCGAGCGCAGGCCGCTGCTCCCTCCGCGAACTTCATCGCATCGCACTATGCCAAATACGAGTACCGCATCCCCATGCGCGACGGCGTCAAGCTCTTCACGGCGGTGTATGTGCCGCAGTCAGGCAATTTCAAGGACGCAGGGCCGTATCCCTTCCTGATGACGCGCACTCCCTACTCCTGTGGCCCCTATGGCGAGGACAAGTTCGCCACCAGTTTCGCTGGATCCAGCACGGAACTCGTCGAATCCGGATATATCTTCGTCTGCCAGGATGTCCGTGGCCGCTACCAGTCCGAGGGCACCTTTATCGAGATGCGTCCCCACATCGACGACAAGAAATCTCCCAAAGACGTCGACGACGCCTCCGACATGTATGACACCGTCGAGTTCCTGCTGAAGCGCGTAGAGAACAACAATGGTCGCGTCGGGATCACCGGCATCTCCTACCCCGGCTTCTTTACCTCAGCCTCCATCATCGACTCGCACCCCGCCATCAAGGCCGCCAGCCCTCAGGCGCCCATGACCAACCTCTTTATCGGTGCCGATGACGCTTATCATGGC
>JAHFTZ010000021.1 GCA_023265355.1 Terriglobus sp. | reverse complement strand
AGTACGAAGAGCAGGAAGAGTCCGACGACGTAGAACTGGATCTGACGCCCGGTCAGCTGGAAAAGACCAACGACCCCGTCCGCATGTATCTGCGCGAGATGGGAACCGTTCCCCTGCTCACACGCGAAGGGGAAGTAGAAATCGCCAAGCGCATTGAGCGCGGCCAGCTCCGCGTCATGAAGGCGATCTCGCGCTCCTCGATCGTCATCCGCGAGATCATGGGCCTCGGCGAAGATCTGAAGCGCGGCGTCCGAAATGTGAAGGAAGTCGTTACCTTCGACGAAGAAGAGTTGACCGAAGAGGTGCTTGCAGCCCGCGTCAAGCAGACCGTCAAGCGGATTGACCTGCTCGTCACGCACTACAAAAAGGCCGAAAGCCTGCAGGATCGCATCACCAACCCCGTCGGTAAAGATGCCAAGGCGAAGTCGAAGGATCTCCGCAAGCACCGCTGGATGGCGGGCCGCGAACTGGTTAAGGTCACACGCATCGTTCGCGAACTCAAGTACACGAACGGCGAGAAGAAGCGCCTCCTGGACAAGGTCAACAAGACCGTCGACGCAATGCGTACGCTCGAACGCCAGATAAGGCAGCTCGATGCCAAGTTCGAAGCTTCGAAGTCCGAAGAGCTGAAGAAGGAATACAAGCGCCAGCAGAAGAACTGCAGGGTCGATCTCGATCGTCTGGAGGTCGATGCCGGTCTGACCGTGGAAGATCTGAAGCGCACGCAGCGCGAGATGATCCAGGGCGACATGGACGCGGAGAAGGCAAAGCGCGAGTTGATCGAAGCCAACCTCCGTCTCGTCGTCTCCATCGCGAAGAAGTACACCAACCGCGGTCTGCAGTTCCTCGACCTGATTCAGGAGGGCAACATCGGCCTGATGAAGGCCGTGGACAAGTTCGAGTATCGCCGTGGCTACAAGTTCTCCACCTACGCCACATGGTGGATCCGTCAGGCCATCACGCGCGCCATCGCCGATCAGGCACGCACCATTCGTATCCCGGTGCATATGATCGAAACGATCAACAAGCTCATCCGCACCTCGCGTCAGTTGGTGCAGGAGCTTGGCCGCGAAGCCTCCTCGGAAGAGATCGCAAAGCGCATGGATATCCCCGTCGCGAAGGTCCGCAAGGTACTCAAGATCGCGCAGGAGCCCATCTCGCTCGAGACACCGATCGGCGAAGAGGAAGATTCGCATCTCGGCGACTTCATCGAAGATCGCATGGCGGTCAGCCCCTCCGACGCCGTGATCTCCGTGAACCTGAAGGAGTACACCTCGCAGGTGCTGCGCACGCTCACACCGCGTGAAGAGCGTGTCATCAAGATGCGCTTCGGTCTGGAAGACGGCAGCGAACACACGCTGGAAGAGGTCGGTCAGAGCTTCCAGGTCACGCGTGAGCGCATCCGCCAGATCGAAGCAAAAGCCCTGCGCAAGCTGCGTCACCCCAGCCGCTCCCGCAAGCTGAAGGCGTTTGTCGACGGTGTCCGCGAGATCTAATGGCCCGCAGAAAACAGAATCAAGAGAAGAGCTCCGGCGTCATGCCGGGGCTCTTCTCCTTTGCAGAAGAAAAGCCTGCAACACGCGAACCGGACCATCGGCTCGCGGACCTCGACGCACGCCTGCGCGCCATGTACGGTCCGCCTGCGCCGCGCGTCGTCTGGGATCCACTCACGCAACTCATCTACTCGCTTCTTTCCGCGCGCACCAAAACTCCCGAAAGCCACGCCGTCCTTCGCACTCTGCGCGACCGCTACGACGGCTGGCCGCGCGAAGACGGTACGGTCTGCTGGGACAAGCTGCGCGATGCGCCCGTCACCGAAATCGAAGAGGCCATTGCACTCGCTACCTTTCCCGACAAGAAGGCCCCGCAACTCAAAGAGACGCTGGAGGAGATTACGCGCCGCGTAGGCAAGCTCTCGCTCGACTCTCTTGCCACCTACAAGACGGACAAGATCCGTGCCTGGCTGGAACAGTTCCCCGGCGTGGGCGTGAAGACCTCTGGCGCCGTGGTGAACTTCTCCTGGCTCCGCCGCAAGGCCATCTGCATCGACAGCCATCACCAGCGCATTGCCATCCGCCTCGGCCTAGCACCGAAAAGCGCAGACGCACGCGCGGTCGAAGCAGAGCTCATAGCCATCGCACCGGAAGAATGGACCGCCGAGCAGATGGACGAACACCATTCGCTCGTGAAGCTCCATGGGCAGGAGCGTTGCACCTTCCGTGAACCACGCTGCGGACGCTGCGCCCTGCGCGAAGTCTGTCCAACCGGCGGTGGGACGCAGCACTTGGGTGAATTTCAGTAGCACAAAAGCAAAAGAGGCCGCGCCGAAGCGCGACCTCTTTTCTTCCAGCCTCGATCTACTTCTTCGGTTCGGCTTCCGTGGTCCACTCTTCTACCGGAGCGAGCTTGAGATCCTTCAGCCCTGGCTCGATTGCGGCTTTGTCTCCCACCGCGACATACTTCGTTGCAGCCTCCACCGCCTGGGCCGAGGTGACCGCCTCAAACTGTGCTGGCAGCTTTCCGAAGTAGTCCAGAGGCAGGTTGTAGATCCAGAGCTGCGCCATAGCGGAAGCGAGCGCGGCGTTGGTCTGGAACTGCCCCGGCAACGAGTAGATCGCGTTGTCCTTCGACCGCTTCAGTTCGTCCGGCGTGAGCGGTGTGGTGTGGATCTTGTTCAGCTCGCCGATCATCTCCTTCACCGCAGGAACTGTCACGTCGCTACGAATATCGCTGCTGGCAATGAAGTATCCCGTCATGCGACGGAAGGCGAACTGTGTAAAGGCACCGTAGGTGTAGCCGTGATCTTCGCGCAGATTCAGGTTGAGGCGCGAAGAGAACGATCCGCCCAGCGAGGTATTCATCACCTCAATCGCAGGATAGTCCGGCGTCGAGCGCGAGGGTCCGCGCTGCATGGCCATCACCGAGGTCTGTGGGCTTCCTGGCTTGTCCACCACAAGAATGCGGTGGCTCAGAGGCTTTCCATTTGCAGCCACCGCTGGCGCTGTGGGCGCAGCGGAGTTCCACGTGCCGAAGTACTTGTTGGCCATCACCCTGGCCTGAGGAACGGTAATGTCTCCCGCAAAAACGAGCACGGCATTCTTCGGCCCATAGTGGTTGTTGTAGAAACCCGTCAGGTCATCACGCGTCGTGGCGACGGTAGACTCCGTCGTTCCGCTGGACGGATAGCCATACGGCGAATCTGCACCATAAAGCGCTCGAAGCCCTACCTTCGAGGCGACCGCTCCCGGCTCTTCACTGCTTTGCAGGATCGACGTCTTCCGGCGCGCGCGTACACGCTCGATCTCCTTTGCATCGAACGCTGGATGCTGCGCCACATCGGCAAAGAGCTCCATCGCCTGCGCGGAGGTGTTCGTCAGGGTGGACAGGCTGACCTCGCCTATCTCCGTTGCAGCGCTCGCACCAAGCGCGGCACCGAGATCCGCCGACATGTTGGCAATCTGTGTCGAAGTCCGCGTCGTCGTTCCCTCATTCAGGAGGGACGCGGTGAAGCCCGCGAGCCCCGACTTCGCTACAGGATTCTGCGCGCTGCCTGCATTCGCAACCAGATCCACAGAGATCAGCGGCAGCTTGTGGCGCTCTGTCACAAGGACCTTCAGGCCATTCGACAGGGTGAACGTCACAGGAACGGGCAGGTTCACCTTGGGCGTGGGTCCAGCCGGTGGCGGGTTGTCTCGGAACTTCTGCGATGCGTAGAACTCCGGCATGTACTCCTTCTCGAACTTGAAGTCCTTGTCCGTATCCGCTGGGCTCTGCGGAACGTCCTGCAGCTTCTTCTCTCCGGCAATGATGGTCACAACAGCGCGCTTATTCGGCACAAGGTACTGCTTCGCAGCCTCCATTACAGAGGCCTTCGTGGCGGCCTCATAGCGCGCGAGATCCTTGGGCAGGTAGCCGGGATCGCCCTTGGCCTGGTTGTACTGCTGCAGCGTTTCGGCGACGGACTGTACATCTTCCAAAGGACGGATCAAGCTGGCTTCAGATTCGGTGCGTGCGCGCGATAACTCTTCGTCCGTAGGTCCGTTGGCGATAAAGTCCGCAAAGACCTTGTCCGCAGCGGCCTGCAACTGCTCAGGCTTTACACCGGGGCGGGCAATCAACTGGCAACCAAAGACAGAGGTCAGGTGCATCGACTGTTGGAAGCAGCTCGCCGCCTGCGCAATCTGCTGCTTGTAAACGAGTTCTTGATACATGCGGGAAGACTTGCCTCCACCCACAATGGCGGAGATCAGATCCATCTCCGCATCGCCGGGAGCGAGCGACGCAGGGCTGATCCATCCCACTAAGAGTGCCGGAAGCTGTACGCGATCGGTCAGCGTCACATCGCGCTCCGCTGTGATCTCCGGTGTCACCGCCGATGCCGGAGTGGGCTCTGCACCTTTCTGTAGCGGACCGAAGTACTTCTCGATCATCGCCTTCGCTTCAGACTTTTTGAAGTCGCCCACCAATGTCAGCGTTGCATTATTCGGGGCATAGTACTGCTTGAAGAAGTCGCGAATGTCGCCAATGCGAGCAGCCTCGATGTCCGCATGCGATCCCATCACGACGCCGTAGTAGGGATGCTCCTTCGGCAGAAGAGCGTGGAAGAGCGTCTCGAATCCCATGCCGTACGGAACACTCTCGGTGCGCTGGCGGCGCTCGTTGCGCACAACGTCCCGCTGAATGCTCAGCTTCTCGCGATCCACGGTATCGAGAAGAAAGCCCATACGATCGCTCTCCAGCCACAGGCCCAGCGCAAGCTGGTTGGAGGGAACGGTTTCGAAGTAGTTCGTGCGGTCGAAGGAGGTAGAGCCATTCACCTCGCCCGCTCCCGCGCCCTGCAGAAGGCGATCGGCGGCACGGTTCGGCACGTGGCCGGAACCTGCAAACATCATGTGTTCGAAGAGATGCGCAAACCCGGTACGTCCCGCACGCTCATTCGCTGCGCCAACGTGAAACCAGACATCCACTGAAACCACCGGAAGCGTGTGGTCTTCGGAGAGGATGACCTCAAGCCCATTCGGAAGCGTGTATTTCTCAAAGGGGATATTCGGAGCGACCAGCTTAGGTGCTGGCGTCTGGGCCACGGAGAGCATCGGTACGGCAAAGCCAATCGAGAGTGCAAAAGCGAGGGCGTGGCGGCGGAACTTCATGGGCAAGGACTCTTTCTGTGCGACGGTCTTGAACGATGTTTCCTGAGGTGGGAAGTTGTCAGAGGTAAGACGTTGGTAGATACGGTTCCGGGAGCTTCATCCAGTGGAGGCAGAATATCAAAGACGTTCTATAAAGAAGCGATTAAACGAAAACGCCCCGCATGCTGCATGCGGGGCGCGTCGAGAAACATGGAAAGCCTTAAGCTGCTGCTGCCGGAACAAAACCATCGCAACCGCTGATCGGAGTAACCTTCAGATGAAGGGGCGCATGCTTCGGATGACCACACTCGTCCAGCATTGTCGTTTCAGCCTGCTTGCTGCTCATGATGCTCACAAGCACATCAGTTTTGGCATGATTTTCGCCAAAATGGCCACAGAGTCCACACTGTCCGTCCTGAACTGACTGCATATCGAACCTCCTGATCCCTGCTCTAATAGATTGAAAAACCATAAGGCGCGTTGCCCGCACAACCGCCTGATTCAAACTTACTAACTACTTTATTTTCTGTAAATTGCGACTGACTTAGGCCGGAATATCTACGACCGAATGCGTCCGCGAACCGGAGTTTGCTCAGTCGAAGCTATGCTTGGGAGATGAGCGCAAAGCGTGATCAGCCGGAGTTGGCTGCTTCTCAATTAGGCCACGAAGAAGTTCTTCTTTTCCGGCGCAAGCTCTCTGCCTGGTATCGCCGCCACGCCCGCGTTCTTCCGTGGCGTACCAAAGTAGAGCCCTACAGCACATGGCTAAGCGAGATTATGCTGCAGCAGACGCGCGTCAATGCTGTCGTGGACCACTTCCATCGCTTTCTTAAAGACTTCCCCACCATGTTTGCGCTCGCCCTGGCCGACGAGGATGCTGTTCTCGCCGCCTGGAGCGGTCTCGGCTACTACCGCCGCGCGCGCATGCTGCATCGCGCCGCCAAGTTCGTTGTGGAAGAGCACGAAGGAGAGCTCCCCAACACGGCGGCGGAGCTCCGTCGCCTCCCCGGCATCGGCGAGTACACCTCGTCGGCGATCGCCAGCATCGCCTTCGGCGAGTGCATCGCCGTGGTCGATGGCAACGTGGAACGTGTCCTCCTCCGCATCGCCGGACGTCCCGAGGACAGATCCGCCTCAGGCCGCGCGCTCATTACGCAGCAGGCGCAGGCGCTGGTGCCCGCCCGTAAACCGGGCGATCACAACCAGGCCATGATGGAACTCGGGGCGACCGTCTGCCTTCCACGCGGTCCACTCTGCGCCGTCTGCCCTGTCTATGAACTCTGTAAAACGCGGGGCGAACACGTCACGGCACCGCGCAAGAAACTGCTCAGCCGCCTTATCCGTTACGGTCTCGTACAGCGCACGCGCAGAGACGAGCCACAGGTCCTCCTCTACCGGCGCGCAAAGACCGAGAGCCTGATGCCGAATATGTATGAACTCGCCCCGATCGAAGATGCTCCTGTGGGCGAAGAGCCTGCACTGCGTCTCCGCCACAGCATCACCAGCACCAATTATTACGTTGAAGTCTTCACCTTCCCATCGGAGACCTTCTCCGGCGACGGGCTAACATGGATGCGTACCAGCGCCCTGCACCGTCTGCCGCTTACCGGTCTCGCCCGCAAGATCCTGGAACGCACCAACGTTATGCCACCCGCCCTTAGGCTTTTAGAGGAAGAAACGAAATGAAGACTCTCGCCCTTCTCAGCGTCCTTACACTTCCTCTCGCCGCTGCAGCACAGGTGGTTCCACCTGCAGTCAAATCCGCGGAGCAATCTATCGACGCGGAAAAGATCCGCGCCCACGTGCGCTTTCTCGCGGACGATCTCCTCGAAGGCAGAGGCCCCGGCCTGCGCGGCTCCGAGATCGCGGCGCAGTACATCGCGACGCAGTTCGCTCTTGACGGCCTGGAGCCAGCGGGCGACAACGGAACGTTCCTGCAGCAGGTAAAGTTCGTTGGCGTGAAAGCAGAACCCGCCCACACCAGCTACACCTTGGAGCCAGCGAAGGGCAAAGCGATCAAGCTGAACTTCGGCGAGGACTACACCGCCTCCAATCAGCAGCACAACCCCACAGCGGACTTCGACGCACCCATCGTCTGGGTCGGCTACGGCGCACGCGCCCCCGAGTTCCAGTGGGATGACTACGCGGGCGTCGACGTCAAAGGCAAGATCATCCTCTGCATCGTGGGCGACCCACCTTCAGACGATCCAAAGTTCTTCGGCGGCAAAGCCATGACCTACTACGGTCGCTGGACGTACAAGTTTGAAGAGGCCGCGCGCAGGGGAGCCGTCGGCGCGCTCATCATCCATCGCACAGACCTCGCCAGCTACGGCTGGGATGTCGTCAGGAACTCCAACACCGGCGAGAAGACCTATCTCGCCGAAGACGAGAATCCAAAGCTCGCAGGAGCCTCGTGGATCCAACTGGAAGTCGCGCGCAGGATCTTTGCCGCCAGCGGTATGACGCTCGAAGACGCCTTCGCCGCCGCAGGCAAACGCGGCTTCAAAGGCATGGAGCTTCCCATCAAACTCAAGGGGCACGTCGAGAGTTCGATCCGCCCGTTCCTCTCGCCCAACGTCATCGCGAAGCTTCCCGGCACCAACGCCTCCGGAAAGGACCAGGCCGTCCTCTACTCAGCGCACTACGATCATCTCGGTTTGAAGCCGGGCATGGCGGGCGACAACATCTACAACGGCGCGGCGGACAACGGCACCGGCGTTGGCCTTCTGCTGGAGCTCGCACGCGCCTGGTCCACGCTCAAGGTCAAGCCCGCGCACTCGGTCTACTTCGCCTCGGTCACGGCGGAGGAGCAAGGCCTTCTTGGCTCTGAGTATCTCGGCCAGCATCCACCCATCCCAGCCGGGCAGATCGCGCTCGACCTCAACTTCGACATGATCCTCCCAGTCGGTATTCCAGAAGAGGTCAACGTCAACGGAGCCCAGCGCACCACCTTCTATCCGACGGTGCAGGCAACGGCGAAGCGCTTCGGCCTCACGATCGTTCCCGATCCGCGCCCGGAGGCAGGCAGCTATTATCGCTCCGACCATTTCTCACTCTCCCGCGAAGGCATCCCGGCTTTCTCCGTAGACACCGGAGCGAAGTACGAGGGCCACGATCTCGCCTGGGGCGTCGCGCAGGAGAAAGACTACAACGAGAACCGTTACCACAACTTCTCCGACAACTACACGCCAGACATGGACTTCCGTGGCAACGCCAAGTTCGCCCGCTTTGGCATGGAACTCGGCTGGATCGCTCTCTCCGCTCCACACACCATCGAATGGAATCACGGCGAAGAGTTTGAGGCAGCGCGCAAGAAGAGCGAACGCTAAATTTTCCCTACCTGGGTGCCAACCGGTCTTCGGAGCATCCAATCAACGCAGCACACTTCAAGGAGATACGAACATGGCAACTGAACGTAGCAGCAGTGCAGTATGGCAGGGCGGACTCAAAGACGGCAAAGGCACCATCAGCACACAGAGCGGCGTGTTGAAGGATCAGAGCTACACCTTCGTCTCGCGCTTTGAAAACGGCAAGGGCACCAACCCGGAAGAGCTGATTGCCGCCGCGCATGCGGGCTGTTTCACGATGGCCCTCTCCGCTGAACTGGAAAAGAATGGCACCAAGGGCGAAGAAGTCGCCACAACGGCCAAGGTCATCCTGGAGTTCGTAAACGGCGCACCGACCGTCACCAAGATCCACCTCACCACCACCGCCAAGGTCCCCGGCCTCGACAAAGCCAAGTTCGACGAGATCGCCAAGGGCGCAAAGGAAAACTGCCCCATCTCGCGCCTGCTCGCGGCCGCTGAAATCACCCTTGACGCAACCCTCGCATAAAAGAGCTCTGATTCGTCATCCGCGTAAAGAAGCGATGAGATCGGCCTGCTGAACAGCAGAGGCCCGGCAGCGATGTCGGGCCTCTTTCCGTATACGAAACACGAGACGGACAAGAACAGACTCTCTGGACGATCACACAGTCGAAGTCCAGACCGTACCGTCGGCATCCCTGATCACGAGCGTGCCGTCATCCCCTAGCGAGAGTGTGGCTCCATCCGCCGGGTCAGAATTGGTGGCCCAAAGAGGACGCCCGTCGCTGTCGTAGATCACAAGATTGCCATTGGCCTCGAGGACCGCTTGAGCGCTCTTCGCCCCCACCGTGCCTGTTGCCCACAAAGGCGTATTCCCCTCGTAGATCACGAGATTTCCATCATCCTGCAGGAAGAGCATAAAGCGACCATCGCAGGACATCAGAGGTTGGTCGGGCACGATCCCCTGCCCTGCCCGCAAGACTCCACAGGCTGTGGGCCCCTGGATAGCAGTAAGCCCGGGAGCGAAGAGGGAGAGATTCACTATGTTTGCAATGGCCTGATAGCCGGCATCGTTTGGATGGATATCGTCAGGTCCCCCGAGGAACTTGGCGGCAATCATCTCTGGATCGTTGGGATCCTGGATCACACTTGCCTGATCGATGATTCCATCGCATCCACTCGTACCGCTGCGAATGAAAGTATTGATTTGTTGCCGCGTGGCTTCGCCTTGAGGCGTCCATCCCCCGGATCCCTTGAACGGTGTAAGAACAGAACAAAAGATCTTCAGGTGGTTCTGGTGGGACTGGGTGATCAGAGATTGCATGCCGGCAATCAGGGAAGATGCGGTGACCGAAGGGTCTGAGACATCGTTCAGCGGAAAGTCGGAGAGAATGACCCAGCGGACGCCAGGCTGCTGCAGAACATCGCGGCTAAATCGGGACTCCGCGCTGTCTCCGAAAAATCCGGCAGAACTCAGCAAGTGAGCGCCCGAGATGCCTTTATTGATTACGCCAATATTCATTCCTGCAGCGTTGAATCGCTGCGAGAGGAAGTTGGGCCAGCGATGATTTGTGTCTCCGCTCGAATCGTCGCCATCCGTAATGGAAGCACCAAATGCCACGACCGCGCCCGCGGCAGCACTGTTTTGTACATCGAGATTGGTGAGGAAGTAATAGTTTCCGATTTCGGTGGCGGATAGTGAAACCTGACTGCTTCGATCCCCTGCCGCAAAGTAACTGGTCTGCTCGGTAAATGGATGCAGTGTGACATGTGTGAGAGGCATACCGGCATTGGCGGCCGGATAGAAGGTGCTGATCGCAACGTCAGATCCCGGCATGACGGTAAACGCGACTCCGTCGCTTACGATCCTTGCTCCCGGGGCGATGGTGACGGACGTTGCGCCTGCAAAGGTAATCGCCCGATCCGTTCCGCTCACGGTAGAACTCCCGCTGCTGCGCTGTGCAATATGGACATCGGCAATGGTGAGCGGCGTCGTTCCATATTCGTTCGAAAACTGAACGCGCGCCGTAGATCCTCCAATACTTGTGTGCACGATCTGACGGACCGTCTGCTGATTGAAAATCAGCCCGTTCTCGCCCGTAGAAGGAAGGGAATCCGAAGCATCCACCTGGCCCACTCCCCACGTGCCGATCCAGGGTAGGCCGGAGGTCTGTGCGTGAGCATGTACTCCAAAACCGGCCAATACGATGCACGCTGTGTAGTTTCGTACAAGATGTTTGCATCTCAGAATCATTGAGTTCTCCTGTCGATTTTCGTCGTTGTAGCGCGTCTGGACACACTAAGCACAATCCATAAAGCAACTGCAAGGAGAACAGCGAACCCGTCGATTTATTCCTGCCGAATGCGTGATTCATATTATTTTTATGAGCGTGGAGCCACGAAGGCATCGTGTCTCTTCAGATCTTCCGAAGAAAATAGACCTTAGAGGGCCGACCGGGCAGACCAATCTTCCACACCCACAACGGAGGACTCTGCTTTTCAAACAACGACTCACCGGCATGTTTGCCAGGACTCTTGTTGTTTGTCACGAACTGATTTCTGCTTTAGTGAACCGGAGCATCCCCCGACATCTTCGCCGGCTTACCCACGACCCACACCAGCGGCACGACCGCCAGGCAGAAGACCATGAGCACGCTCATGATGTCGAGGTACGCCAGCATGGACGCCTGCGCATGCACCTGGTTGTAGATATTTCCCTGCGCGGCGGCAATCGTATCGCTGGAGCTTCCGCTTCCCGTATGTCCCCTCAAGAAGCTCGACAGGGAATGGATGCGCTCCTGGAACGCGGGATCGCCGTTGGTTAGGTTCCTTGCGAGAACGGACTGGTGCGCCTGCGAACGCCGCGCCAGCATCGTCGCGACGAACGATGTGCCCACCGATCCACCCACGTTACGCGCCAGGTTTGAGAGGCCGGAGACGTCATTGTTCTGGGCCTGCGGCACGCCGTTGTAACTGATCGTGTTGATCGGAATGAAGAGGAAGGCCAGCGAGGCCGCCTGGTAGATACGCAGCCACATGATGTCCTTGAAGCTCGATTGCAGGCTCAGCGAGTGCATGCGGTAGAGCGACCACGAGAGCAGAAGAAAGCCGAAGGTGATCATGTAGCGCGGATCGACGCGCGAGATCATAAAGCCCACCACAGGCATCATCAGCATGATCGTAAATCCGCCCGGGGAGAGCACGAATCCAGCCAGCTCCGCCGTGTAGCCCAGCAGTGTCTGCACATACTGCGGGATCAGAACGGTCGAAGAGTAAAGCGAGAAGCCGAGGACGAAGAGCAGAACGAACGCCACGGCGAAGGACTTCCGCTTGAAGAGCGTCAGGTTCAGGATCGGTCGCTCCCCTATGCGCAGCTGCCGTAGCTCCCAGTAGATCAGCGTAACCAGCGAAATCACGCAGAGACCGATGAAGAACGTGATCAGGCGCGATCCGAACCAGTCATCCTCCTGCCCCTTATCGAGCACAAACTCCAGGGAACCGAAGCCCAATCCGAGAAGAGCGAAGCCGAAGTAGTCGAGGTTGATGCCGTTCTTCTTGGACAGCGCTACTTCCTTAACAATGTGTGGTGGGTCTTCCACCATCTTGTTCGTCAGGAATAGAGAGAGAAGCGCCACGGGAACATTAATGAAGAAGATCCATCGCCAAGTGTAGTTGTCGGTAATCTAGCCGCCCAGCGTCGGCCCGATCGCCGGCG
>JAHFTZ010000370.1 GCA_023265355.1 Terriglobus sp. | reverse complement strand
TAGGAGAGCCAGGAGCTGCTTGAAGTAGACCGCCTGATCGCCCCATAAAGCCATGTGGCTTCCATTAGGACAGAAGGCATAGCTTGCGGCATCATGGTCGCCATCTTTCTTCTGTGCGAAAACGAGTGAAGGCTAAGCGGAGAGTGCGGCAGCATAAACAGAGTACTTCAGGACATCCCGGCGGTTCATGCATCGAGTGCTCCTAGCACTGACGTGATAGCGGCGCTCTCTTATGAAAACGCACACATGTTGCCTCTAAGAGATAAAGTCGCTTACACGTTCGTCTCAATTTTGTGTCGCTTTCACTCCGACTCTTCGATTCCCCAATAATAATTATTGAACCATCTCCAAGATGTTTAGCGAACATCCTCTTACGAACGCTCGTGCCCCTGAAAGTGAGGTCCTTATGAACGACTTTAAATGGTTTAGCAAAACTGCCCTTGTCGCAGGTTTGGGGATAACCACCGCATGTCTTTTCGGCAGCAGAATCGTCTCTGCTGCGGGTCAGGCAGCAGAACCGGTACGCAACAGTTACGCTCCTGTAGTTGACACGGAAAGTTTTGCCACAATTCATGACCGCATGGTAGCCGCGAAACCAGCCATCATGAAGCGCCAGATGGACCTTCTGGAGGATCGGTACGACCTGAGCGATCGCCCCTCAAAAGACGTCTTCATGGATCGCACCAAGCCAGTACAACAGGGCGTCCGGGTTAAACTGCCCGCAGGCGTCACCTGGACCGAGCTTTCTGCCGAGACACCGGAGCAGATTCGGGAAAAAGGTATATTCCCGAAAGGATTTCTTCCCCTTCCTCACGCTAACCATCCCGAAGGCGGCATGGTCTTTCCACACACCGAACTCACCGAGCTCTTGAAAGAGGAAGAGCGCGATCTCACCCGCTTCGATCTCGACTTTGATATCCCCGAGCGATTTTTGGCCGAGTTTCCCGCTTCGATCTACCTCACCACACGTCCCGACCTTGGAGATGTCTCCAAGGGCCAACTACTCACCATCAACAACTACTACGAGATGTTCAGCGGCATCCTCAACCCCAAACAGATTGAGGGTCTGCGCTTGCTGCTCACTCCCTTTCCGCAGCAGCAATTCAATCAGACGACCGATCGCCGTTCTGTGAAGCCAAGCCGCGGGGTAGCCTGCCTCGACTGTCATACGAACGGCGGAACGAATGGCGCCTTCCATCTCGTCGGCGACATTCGTCCCCAGGAATTCCGCCACCGCATCGAAACCCCAGCCCTTCGTGGCGTGAACGTTCAACGTCTCTTCGGTTCGCAACGCGCTCTGAAGACCGTCGAAGACTTTACGGAATTCGAACAACGCGCAGCATACTTCGATGGCGATCAAGTCACCGCCGCCAAGAAGGGCGTGAATGTTCTCGAACGCGGCAGTCAGGTTCATTTCATGGCCGAGTTCGAAGAGTTGTTGGACTTTCCGCCCGCTCCCAAACTCAAGTGGGATGACAAGTTGGACCCGGCCAAAGCGACGAAGGCTGAGCTGCGCGGACAGGACGTCTTCTTCGGCAAAGGCCAATGCAGTTCCTGCCACTCTGGTCCTTATTTCACTGACAATACGATGCACGATCTACACGCAGAGCGCTTCTATAAGCAACACATGGTCAACGGCATGATGATGGCTCACGACGGCGCAATCAAGACCTTTCCCCTGCGTGGCATCAAGGACACTCCACCGTACCTTCACGACGGGCGATTGCTCACATTGGAGGACACGGTCGAATACTTCAACCTTGTACTGGGAACAAAGCTCAACGAGCAGGAAAAGAAAGATCTCGTCGCCTACCTGCTCACGTTGTAGATCTCCTCAACAAAGAAGAGGCGTTGGTACTCGCTGCCAACGCCTCTTTTGCTGTTCCCGCCCGCACCCCTCAAAGCATCCTGATCAGAAACGCCCTCTCGTCGCCCTCGAGATGCGAGATGGTAATCTCTCCTCCCGCGCGCGCCAACAGTGAAGGGAACTTTTCTCCCCACTCCACCAGAACCAGCGCGTCCGGCTCCGCTTCCATCTCTTCCAGACCGAGCGTGAGTAACTCCCGCTCCGTCTCCAAACGGTAAAGATCGAGATGATAGAGCCGCTTCGTCTTTCCCTTGTACTCATGCACCAGAGTGAACGTAGGACTCGTCACCTCCTCTGCCAGAGCCGCGCCCATCGCCTCGGCGATCCCCTTCACCAGCGTCGTCTTGCCCGCGCCAAGCTCTCCGCGCAAGATCACCAAACGCGGCGCTGGCAACATCAACTCATAGATCGTCTGCCCCAGCGCCAGCGTCCCATTCACGCTGCGCGTCTTCAATCGTTTCTCAATCACTGTCGCAACCCCGCAATCCATTCAAAACCATCTGCATCCTGCGACCGATAGCGAAACGCAGCACTCAGATGCGCGACCGTATCCGTCGCCAACACGCAGTGCTCATCCATCGCATGCGCCGCAAAATCCCCCGCAAGGCCGTGCAGATACACCGCTGCATTCACTGCGTCCGCAATGTTGTCTCGATGCTGTCCCACCATCGCCGCCACAATGCCTGTAAGAATGTCGCCGCTTCCACCCTTCGCCATCGAAGGATTCCCGCTCGTATTCACCGCCACCGTTCCATCCGAATGCGCAACCAAAGTGCGCCATCCCTTAAGCACCAGCGTCAGTCCATGCTCCGTGGCAAACTTGCGCGCTAGATTCACACGGTCCGCCTCGACCTCTTTCACCGTCACGCCGAGCAGCGTTGCCATCTCGCCTGGATGCGGTGTCAGCACCAGCGCACCTTCACGTCCGCGCAGCAGATCCGTCTTTCCCGCGAATGCATTCAACCCGTCCGCATCCAGCACCAGTGGCTGCTTCGTCTCCGCAACAAACCGCCGCACAAACTCGCTCGCCTCACCCTGCGTAGAGATCCCCGGCCCCACGGCGAGCACGTCCATCTTCTCCGCCAGCTTCAACGCGGTCTCCAGCGCCGCAAGAGACAGAACTCCATCCACATCATGAGCCAACGGAGCGCACATCAGCTCCGGCGTAATCGCCGCCACCGTCGGTAAAATCACCGCAGGCACAGCCGTTGTCACCAACCCCGCACCCGCGCGCAGGCAGGCCAGCGAACTCATCGAAGGCGCGCCCGCCTTCCCCAGCGCTCCACCCACAAGCAACACGCGTCCAAACTTGCCCTTATTGGAGTTGATTGGACGCGCCTTCTCCGTCATCTTCTTTGAAGCGCCCGTCCACACCAGCCTCTCCTGCGACACCACCGCACTCTCAGGCGATCCGATCCCTGCGACGACCACCGGTCCAAAAACACCCGGCGTCAGATGCCCCAGC
>JAHFTZ010000001.1:2186-3335 GCA_023265355.1 Terriglobus sp. | reverse complement strand
CGCCTTTCTGTCCAACAACTACGAGGACAGCGACGCGGCCTGGGTGGAAATGGATTCTCCGATCGAAGTCGTGATCGGCCCCTACGAAGTTTATGAAGACGGGCTTTTCAACGCAAAGGCAAGTTTCGAGGCGTTCATCACTGTCGTGGATAAGCCCGAAAGCGAAAAACTCAAGATCTACATCAAGCACCTGGCGGACATGGAAAAGTCCCTGCCAATTCCGGACAAGTACAGGAATCTTAAACGGGGCGGCGGATCGACCATCAAGGTGGTGCAGGAGATCTTCACTTCCGGAGACGCGCGCCGCGGCGTTCAAACGGCGGCCTTTAATCTGCCCAACGACGAAAAAATCCGGCAGGCAAAGGGTTCCAAGAACGTACTGCTGAAGAACGTGATGCAGGCGAAGTTCGCCCAGTCCGGAGAGCCGATTGCGCGGAGAGTGCTGGATCCCTCCCAGCAGTCCCTGCTCTCATTCGATGCGTACTTTGCGCACACGCTGTTCCATGAGTTGTCGCACTCGCTGGGCCCGGGCATTATCGAGGGACCGGACGGCAAGATGCAGGAAAATCGCATCTACCTCAAGAGCCTCTACTCTACCATCGAGGAGTGCAAGGCGGACGTGGTCGGAATCTGGACCCTGCTTTACGCCCTGGATCGGAAGCTGGTAGATTCGTTTGATGCGGAAAAGCTGTTCGCCACCGATGCGGGATTGACGTTCCGCTCGCTGCGCTTCGGGATCGGGGAAGCGCACGGCGGCGGCGCGGGCCTGGAATGGAACTGGTATAGGGAAAAAGGCGCGATCGTGCCGGCGGCGAACGGACGGTTCAAGATCGATGGCGCAAAATATCGCGAGGCCGTGAAATCTCTGGCAAACGAACTGCTCATGATCGAAGCTACCGGAGACTACGACCGGGCTGACCGCCTGCTGAAAAAGTACGCAGTGTCGACTCCCGAAATGGAGGAGGTGATTCCCCGGTTGAAGGATATACCGGTCGATATCTCCCCGGTCTATGTGGGTGCCGGGGAAAGGAAATCGTAGACAACCTTGAATTGCGGCAGCTTGCCGCCGCATTGCCCGTTCAGGGTATCCGATTTCCTGTTCCCCCATTGAAATTCTGAAGCCCAAGACGGCGAAGCCCAAAGGGAAAA
>JAHFTZ010000001.1:0-2176 GCA_023265355.1 Terriglobus sp. | reverse complement strand
GGCCCGATCCCAATGCGCCGCGTTCCGCTGTTCCCGATGCATACAAGTGGAACCTTGCGCCGCTCTTTGCTTCCGATGCGGCCTGGGAAAAAGCGCGCATAAAACTCATCGAAGAAATTCCCGCTTTGTCGAAGTATAAGGGAAAGCTGTCTGATTCCCTCGCGCTGCGCGAGTGTCTCCAGCTCTATTTCCGGCTGCACAAAGACGCGAACTTCCTGACGCTGTACTCGAACCTGCGCGAGAACGTCGCGCTTTCCGATGACGCAGCCTCGAGGATGGGGCAGCAGGGGTTGGCTGTTATGGATGAATTGATGCGGAGGGCCGCCTTCATCCGGCAGGAATTATCTGCTTTGCCGGAAGCCACGCTGAAAACAGCCTATGCCGGACACCCGGCGATGGCAGAGTTCCGGAACTATATCGAGGGCCTCCGGCGCCGATCCAATCGCATCCTTTCGCCGGACGCGGAGCGCGCTCTTTCCCTGCTCGGCGACAACCTGTGGTCTGAAATCGATCTCAATGAAATTCCCTCGTCTTTAGAAGATGCGTTCAACGCAGCGCTTGCAGACATCGCCTGGCCAAAAGTGAAAGATGAACAAGGCCGGGAAGTGCAGTTTACCCTGTCCGGCTTTTCCGCTTTCCGAAGATCTCCGGACCGCGATGTGCGCCGCGGCGCCTACCGGGCTTATTTCGCCACGCTTCGCCGGTTCCAGCACGTGCTGGCGGCAACCATCGGCGGGCAGGTCAAGCTGGACGCAGCCTACGCGCGGGCGCGCGGATACGACTCCTCACTGGCGGCGTACATGGACAAGGACAACGTCCCCGCCGCCGTCTATGAAAACCTGGTGAACACGGTCAACGCCAACATCCGGCTGATGCACCGCTATGTGGAACTGCGCAGGAAAGTGCTCGGCCTGCCCGACGTGCACATCTACGACCTCTATGTGCCGCTGGCCCCCGAAGTTGCGGAAGACATCCCGTTCTCCCGGGCGCGGTCCATCATCGTCGAAGCCCTGAAGCCGCTCGGGCCCGGCTACGGCAGAATCCTTTCGGAAGGCCTCGATCCGGACAATGGCTGGCTGGACCTCTATCCGCACAAAAATAAACGCAGTGGCGCCTTCTCGTCCAGCGTGTACGGACCGCACCCTCTCGTCTTCATGAACTATCTGAATTCCGTAGACGACATGTCGACCCTGGCTCACGAATACGGCCACGCGCTGCACAGCTATCTTGCGATGAAGGCCGAGCCATACCCGAATTTCCGCTACGTCAACATGATTGCCGAGATCGCTTCCACCTGCAACGAATCGCTCCTCAACGACTACATGCTGGCCAACACGACTGATTCCGCCAAAAAAGCGTATCTGCTGGTCGAACGACTGGAAACGATCCGGACGACTATTTTCCGGCAGACCATGTTCGCCGAGTTCGAGCGCGACATCCATCGGATGTGGGAAGCCGGAACGCCGCTGACCGCTTCACTGCTGGATACAACGTACCGGGACCTCACACGCAAATACTATGGGCCCGGATTCACTCTGGATGAGAACGACGGTATGGAGTGGGCGGGAGTGCCGCATTTCTACTACAAGTACTATGTATGGACCTACGCCACGGGGCTGTCGGCCGGCATCGCCATCGCAGACAGGATACGCGAGCTGGGGACGCCGGCGGCGGACGCGTATCTGAGCATGCTCAAGACCGGCGGCGCTGCGCCCCCGACCGAAGCTCTGAAAAAAGCCGGCGTGGACCTTACCAAACCGTATGCAATCGAGGCAGCCATGCGCAACTTCGAGAGCACGCTGAACGATTTGGAGAAGCTCCTGGTCAAGTAGCGCCGGTATTGATGTGTGCATGAAAGGAGAGATGGTATGTGGAATATGGAATCGACGCCCTCTTGCGGATTTTCAAGTGTGATCGCTTCGGCTTTGCTGTGTGCCCTCCTTTGCGGTATGGCGTTCACGCAGAACAGGCCGTCTTCGACCGGCTCTGCGGCAGCCAAATCGGGCAAGATCGTGGGACTCTCGTTTGTGAGCCTGCAGATATCCAATCTGCAAAAATCGATAAATTACTACAGGGCGCTTGGTTTTAGTCAGGCCGTCGGCGAAAACCCTGCCTGGGTCAAGGATGAAGTTGCGAATCGTCTCTATAACTCTCAGGGCGCCATGTCGCGCACTGC
>JAHFTZ010000369.1 GCA_023265355.1 Terriglobus sp. | reverse complement strand
AGCTTTCTGCAATTTGACGCCGCCAGCCGCATCGCAACGGTGTGGTTGAACGGCGCGCTCCTCGGGACACATAAGGGAGGCTTCTCGCGCTTTCGGCTCGACAGTACGGCAGCCCTCAAGCCCGGACAGCCAAACACGCTTACGGTGAAGGTGGATAACACGAAGCCCGCTCCAGGGAGCTCAACCGCGGATGTGTTGCCGCTTACGGGTGACTTCTTCGTTTATGGCGGATTGTATCGCCCTGTAAGTCTTGTCTTCACCAGCAAGATGCACCTTGATTTGATGGACAATGGCTCCTCTGGGATATACGCGAAGACAACATCTATTACACCTGCCTCGGCGCAGGTGCAGGTGAGGACGCGCGTGCGAAACGATAGCGATCAGAGTCGCACGATGGTTGTGCGTTCAACGCTCGTCGATGCGCGGGGTCATGTAGCGGGGCTGCAGGAGCAGACCGTTACGGTTGCGCCCGCAAGCGTCGCAGAGAACACGGCAAACGTTGCTGTGTCGCAGCCGCATCTGTGGCAGGGCGTGGCAGATCCTTACCTGTACCGCGTCATCGTGGAACTCGGAAAAAAACCAGCAGACTTTGTCGATCGCGTCTCAGTTCCATTTGGTATTCGCGAGGTTCGGTTCGACCCGGATCGTGGATTATTTCTCAACGGCAAGCATGTAGACGTTCACGGCGTGGGGTATCATCAGGACCGCGAAGGGAAGGGATGGGCTGCGGAACCGGCGGACGTAGCTGCGGACGAAGCGACCATGCGGGAGATGGGGGTGACCGGCATACGTCTCACCCACTACCAGCACGGCCAAACGATCCATGATCTGGCGGACCGTGACGGACTTGTAGTCTGGGATGAAATACCGCTGGTGAGCCAGTGGACGCCGGGAGAAAGTCTGCAGCCCACAGCTGCGCTCCGCGAGAACGCCAGACAGCAGCTGAGGGAGTTGATCTCGCAGGACTTCAATCATCCTTCGGTGATCACGTGGTCTATTGCAAATGAGGTGGACTTCGGAAACAGTATTCCTGGGTATGTGGGGACCAAGAGCGGTGCCGTTCCCAACCCCATCCCATTTCTCAAAGAACTAAATCAACTTGCACACGCATTAGATCCCAGCAGACCGACAACACTTGCTACCTGTTGCGAGGGAAGGCTCTTTGCGCCAGACACTGCCGTGCCGATCACCGCGTCAGTCACAGACCTCTCCGGCGCGAATCGCTACTTCGGCTGGTACTACGACAAACCATCCGATTTTTCCGCTCATCTTGATGCTCTGCACAACACTCGTCCAGCACAACCGCAGGCCGTAACGGAGTATGGCGCCGGAGGCTCGATCTCGCTGCATTCCGACAATGCGCTGGGTGGTCCCGAGTCGCGCAATCGCCCGCAGGCAGAGGAGTACGAAAGCTATATTCACGAACAGAACTGGGCCACGATGCGCCAGAAGCCGTACTTGTGGGGAACGTTTCTTTGGAACTCCTTCGACTTCGGAAGTACAACTCGTAGCGAAGGCAACGCCCAGGACATCAACACCAAAGGCATCGTCACGTTCGATCATCGACACAAGAAAGATGCGTACTTCTTCTATAAAGCCGAATGGACGATGACGCCGACGGTTCACATCAACTCCAGCCTTTACACGGAACGTGCCTACAGGACAACGGAGGTGCGGGTGTACAGCAACGCGCCGAAAACCACGCTGAAGGTGAATGGAAGGCTGATCCGAACGCTTCCAGCTTGTGCGGATCACATTTGTGTTTGGAAAAGTGTTGTCCTTCAATCAGGCGAGAACAACATCGTCGCAACGGGTGTCTTTGCAAGGGGCGGTGTGGCGGACCGGGTGCAATGGCATCTTTCGGACGCTGCCGCGAAGATTACAAATATAGATTGTGGCGCCCTGGTCGCAGGAAGAAGCGACGGAAAACGCTTCGGATCAGATACGTTTTTTGAGGGCGGAACGTCAGAGATGATCTCCGGCCCAGCGGCTCGCGGAAGAGCTCCGGCTCCGGCCTCTATCGCCGGGACCAGCAGCCCGGAGATAGCAGCCACCTACCGGATGGGTTCATTCAGCTATCGAATCCCCACATCGGACGGACCACATACGGTTCTGCTCACATTTGTGGAGCCTAAACTTCGTCCTGGCGATCGTGTCTTCAGTGTTCTTGCGAATGGCCAGAAAGTCTTGAGTGACCTGGATGTGGCAGCCGCCGCTGGAGGTGCTCTGACTGCTTATCAAGAGCATTTCGAAACAACAGCAAAGGATGGCTTCTTGCTCCTTGAGTTCACACCAAGCAAGGGAGACGCGATCGTTTCCTCGATCGAGGTCCAATAAATGTGGATTGCTTTCCCTGGTGGGGAACAGCTTGAAGACATATGCGGTCCAAATCTTCGCGTGCGTATTTCGAACTCATCCTTGCGGGGTGCTATGTACACCAACGATTCCTTGCAGAGGGAGACGCAGGAGATTCGAGAGGAGTTATTGAAGGTGGTCCTGGCTTCCCTGGATGCCAGGACAAGCTCTGCAGCAATCAACATTCGCGGAGAGCTAGAAAGCGCACTCCGCCAGGTAGGTCGCCTGGACTTCTCTGTACAGAGTTCTGGAATCGATCAACTGCGATTTTTTGAGTTGATTGAGGAAGAACTGGATTGGGCGGCGCTCGCCGCATCACCGTCGAGAGATCTCGCTCTGGAAGAGATCTAACCCACCTTTCGGCTTGGAGGTAGATTTTTAGGAGAATAAAGCTGCTAACTAATTCGTTAGTTGCTCGTCTGAAGAGAAGACGAGTATGCCGCCGCGACGATCCAACACGCTGACTGAAGCTGAACTCCGGCTGATGCGCCTGCTTTGGCGTTGCGGCGAATGTTCGGTTCAGGATCTGGTTTCGGCGATGCCCGAGGAGTCTCGCCTCGCTTATAACTCAGTTCTGACGACGATCCGAATTCTGGAGACAAAGGGCTACGTCAGGCATAGGCAGTCAGGCCGAGCCTTTCTCTATACTGCCGTGATCGCAGAGGGAGACGCGCAGCAGACCGAAGTGCGCCATGTCATTAGCCGGTTCTTCGGGGACAGCCGCGAGCGCCTGATGCTGGCGCTGCTCGGAGATGGGGAAGTAAGCACGGGTGAACTGGAAACTCTGAAGCGGGCGATTGCCGAAGCGGAAGCCGCAGCCACGCAGAAAGCACGGGAGGGCAAATAGTCATGCCGTTCCTTGTTCACCTGTCCGCTTTGCTGACTGAGGCCTGCGTCGCGGGTCTGTGGCAGGGAGTAGCCGTTGTGGGAATGGGAGCGGTGTTGTGTGCGCTCATGCCGCGTGCATCTGCTGGCGTCCGTCATACCCTCCTGATCGCGCTGTTTACCGGTGCGCTGGTC
>JAHFTZ010000368.1 GCA_023265355.1 Terriglobus sp. | reverse complement strand
GTCGCGGACCAGGAAAACCGTGCATTCACTCCCGTTGCATCAGACTTCACCGTGTGATCGCCGATGTGGCTTCCAAAGAGCACCTGTGCGTAGTAACTCGGAGATCCATAGGCCCGCAGAGCGTCATAGCCGATCAGATCGGTGGACCATTGCATGCCACCGGGATTCACATTTGTGAACAGCGGCGCATAGCTCGCCATGACAATCAGGTCGCTGTTGCGCTCCATACTCGTCATCCAGGCCGCGTCACCGAGGGCTGCGCCGAAATCTGGCGTGGGCGTACCTGTCCGGGTCGCCCACTCGCCCACGAAGATCTTCGGTCCCTTGCGATCCATGGTGTCGTACTTATGCAGGATCTCGAAGAAACCGTCGGGCGTCAGGTAGTAGTGATCGTCCACGACATCTGGAATCGACTCCTTCACCGGCGTCGTCGCAATCAGCTTGTACTGCGGATACTTACTTCGGATGCTCTTGGCAAAGCGGGCAAAGCGCTCTTCATAGCTTCCCGATTTGTCGAAGTTGTCCTCGTTTCCGATCTCGACGTAATGCAAGGGAAAAGGCGCGGGATGACCATCCTGCACACGCACCGCACCCCACTTCGTGCTGGCATCTCCGGTGACGTATTCAATCTCATCCAATGCATCTTGAATGAAAGGCTCCAACTCTTTGCCTACAACCGACTCGCCGTGGAGCGAATATCCGGCATAGACCGCGAGCACGGGTTCAACCTTCAGGTCTTCGCACCACTCCAGGAACTCCAACAGGCCCATGCCGTCGCTGGATTGATAGTTCCATGGGCTGCGATGCGTGGGACGATCCACCAGCGGGCCGATCGTCTCTTTCCAGTTGAACCGCTCGCGGATCGTATCTCCTTCAAGGTAGTTTCCCCCGGGAAGGCGAAGGAAGTGCGGCTTCATGGCCGCCATCATCTCCATCAGGTCCGGACGGTTGCCGTTGGGGCGATCGTGAAATGTGGGCGGCATAAGAGACACCAACTGCAGAGATACCGTTCCCGGGTGCTCAAAGGTGATCTCCAGATGGTTCTCTTGACCTGGCTTTACCGATGCCGAAGTCTTCAGAGTGTAGGTGTGCTTCTGCCAGTCGCCATCAGGCAAAGGAATGATCGCTTCGGCAAGCGTTGCGCCGGAGACATCGGAGATCAGTCGAGCGCGGGCGGAGCCAACTCCCTCGGACATCGCATAGAAGGACCCGCTGTACGTTGAGGAAGGCCGCACCGCCATGCCCCAGTATCCATTATTGGCCACGCCTGCCTCGTATGGCCCCGCGTCGGGATCGATCTTCAGCATCATGCTCTTCGGCAGAGCCGAGCTTGGCCCGGTAGTCCCTTTGTCGATTTTGGCATGAGCGCTTCCACGCGCGATGACGTTCCAGGACTCGTAGCCTTGCCAGCTTCGATGAAACGTACGGTTCCGCACTATCTCTGCGTAGAGACCGCCGTCATAGGAGTAGTTGATCTCCTCCGTCATCAGGCCATAGAGGTTGGGGCTCACGGGCGCCACAGCAATGCTCGTGTCGACCGAAAGTTTTGCGGTCTGCGCGGAGATCGCAACAGAACCACAGAAAAGCGAGGCAAAGGCAAGACGGAACGCACGTTTCATTTGGACGATTCCTTGCAATCCTGAAGTTTTTACTTCGACCGGCTTCTAAGGAAAACATGACAGCACACGCGCCCACAAGCTTATGCTGCAAACGCCGACAAATTTCGAATCGGATAGAACTGCCAGATCGTAGCAGGCGACAGACTCATGCCTACAACTAAGCGGTGATGGTCAACCCCGTCTACCTCACGAATATTGGTGGACACCAGTGCAACGCGGACAAGCGAAACCTTATCAATCCCTTCGATCCGACGATGAGTCCCTGGATTTGAGGCTTTCCCATGCAGCGTTACCGCCGCCCTTTCGTCGCGTTTCTTTGCATTCTGCTCTTTCTGGCAACACCAGGCTTTGTCTTTGCCGATGAGGGCGTAAAGAAGGACCCAACTCTTGTGACCACCGACAGGGGCGCTATCCGCGGAACCATCGTCCAGGACGTTCTTCAGTTCAGAGGTATACCGTACGCCGCATCTCCTTCCGGCGAGCTGCGTTGGAAGCTGCCGGTGCCGCATGCGGCATGGAACGGCGTTCTTGACGCCAGCCACTTCGGCCCCGGCTGCCCACAGGTAGCGCGGTACGGTCTCACCGAAGCAGGGTATAACGAAGATTGCCTCTCCTTGAATGTCACGGTGCCGTACAAGCAGATTGGACCCGGCAAGAAGCTACCCGTCATCGTCTGGGTTTACGGCGGCGCATTTGTTGGTGGCTCCAGCTCACTTTACGATCTGACCCACTGGGCAAAGCTGGGCAGCGTCGTTCTGGTCAGCATCAACTACCGCCTTGGTGTCTTTGGTTTCATGGCGCATCCTGCGTTCGACTCTAATGCCAATGGCGAATTCGGCCAGGCGGATCAGCGCGAAGCTCTTCGATGGGTGAAGCGCAACATTGCGGCCTTTGGCGGAGATGAGAACAACGTTACGCTCGCCGGTGAATCCGCGGGAGCCGCCTCCACCTGCTTTCAAATGCTCGCTCCCGAGGCCGCCAAGGGACTCTTTCACAAGGCCATTATCCAGAGCGCGGGTTGTTCGATGCACCTGCGCACCATCTCCGAGAGCAACGTGGTCGGCGAAAAGGTAGCAGCAGCCGTAGGCTGTGCAGATTCCGCGAACGTACTGTCGTGCATGAAGCGCAAGCCAGTGAAAGAACTTCTGGAGGCCGGTTCGAAGGTCGCTGGATCCGACATCATGACCTTTGCGCCGAGCGTGGGAACCGCGGCGGTTCCGCTACAAGGCGCTGAAGCAATGTCTACAGGCAAGTTCATCCACGTGCCTCTCATGAACGGAGGCGACAAGGTCGAACTTCGGCTCTATGTAGCGTATGCGGCCCAGGCAGGCAAGCACGTAACGCCGGAAAACTACGCAGAAACCATCCGAACGGTCTATGGCGACAAGACGCCACAGGTGCTGTCCGAATATCCCCTCAGTCACTTCTCATCCGCGCCATCTGCGTTCGGTTCCATCATGTCCGACTTCACACCGGTGAATGGTCTGAATAACTGCCTGTATCTGAAAGCAGCGAAGCTCGCCTCCAAATACATCAAGGTTTACGAGTTCGAGTTTGCCGATCCTAACCCTCCGCCCGTCACGGCTGACCCGGGATTTGAGATGGGTGCGGTCCACTCCTCCGAGCTTCCCTACCAATTTCCAAACTTCTCCAACACCACCAAGATGGATGGACCTAACCTGACGTCCGGAGCCCAGAAGCTATCCGATGTCATGCTGACGGCATGGTCACGCTTTGCCTGGACCGGCGTTCCACA
>JAHFTZ010000367.1 GCA_023265355.1 Terriglobus sp. | reverse complement strand
ATCGCCCGCGCCGTAGATCGCTCGCTGGCCACGCGGAACCCGCTCATCATCATCTCGGCCTCCGGCGGCGCACGCATGATGGAAGGCATCGCCTCGCTCATGCAGCTGGCCAAGATCTCCTCTGGCCTCGCGCGCATGGACGATGCAAAGATCCCGTACATCTCCATCATGACGGACCCCACCACGGGCGGCGTCACCGCCAGCTTTGCCATGCTGGGCGACCTCAACATCGCGGAGCCCGGAGCCCTCATCGGCTTCGCCGGTCCGCGCGTCATCGAACAGACCATCCGCCAGAAGCTTCCCCCCGGCTTCCAGCGCTCGGAGTTCCTCCTCCAGCACGGCTTCCTGGACGCCATCGTCCCACGCAAGGATATGAAGGGCTGGCTGATGCGCACCCTCGACTTCATGCAGCCCTAGCCGAAATACCGCCCCGAAGCACTCGGCGATACACGCGGAGCGAAGCAGACACGTCATTTCGACCGAGCGCGAAGCGGGAGCGGAGAAATCTGCTTTTACTATGCGACAAATGCGCATCCATCGCGCTTCGCGCGATCCAACAGATCTCTTCGCTACACGCTGTGCCTGTAACCGGGTATAGTGTGGGCAGACTTCGATCCACGTCGCTTTCGGCGCATGAACCCTTCCTGCCGCCCATCCTTCGCACGCAGAGCGTACTCGTCCCACAGGCACAAGGTGCCTTCCGCATGGGTAATTTCACGAACTCCGATTTCAATCCGGCACGCTTCAAGAACACGATCCTGCGCCATCTGCCGGCCTCCGTCATAGAAAACCTCCACCTGACGCCCGTAGCCCTGCCCGTCGGCCGCTCTTTGGAAGCAATCGGGGGCGTCATCAGGAATCTCTACTTCGTCGAAGAGGGCGTCGGCTCCATGACGACGACCTTCAAGGATGGTTCCGAGGCAGAGGTCTCCATGTTTGGCTACGAGTCCGTCATCGGTGTCTCCGCCCTGATGGGGACCAAGCACAGCCTCAACCGGATCTATATGCAGATCGAGGGACGTGGTTTTGCCTGTCCCATCGAGCACGCCCGGCAGGAGTTCCGCCTCTGTGGCGAGTTCCAGCACCTCTGTCTCCGCTACGTGCAGATGCAGCTCACCCAGCTCGCACAGTCCGCGGGCTGCGGTGTAAAGCACAGCGTGGATCAACGCATGGC
Source organism: Terriglobus sp. (assembly GCA_023265355.1). Classification (GTDB taxonomy): domain Bacteria; phylum Acidobacteriota; class Terriglobia; order Terriglobales; family Acidobacteriaceae; genus Terriglobus. The sequence continues at coordinate 2,206 of JAHFTZ010000367.1, read as the reverse complement.
CCGCTGGCTCCTGATCACCTCCGACCGCGCCCAGAGCGACACGCTCAAATTTTCCCAGGAGTTTCTGGCCTCCATGCTGGGCAGCAGACGGACATCGATCTCTCTCGCCGCCCACAGATTCAAGCTCGCCGGTCTGGTCGACTATCGCCATGGCACCATTCAGCTCTTGAACAAAGAAGGCTTACGCGAGAGCTCCTGCGAATGCTACAGCGTCGTTAAAGAGCATCTCGACAACTACATCGAGTTCGACGCGGGCTTCGTCGTATAAGTCCTGGTGACGATCTTTTCGCGGGCAGAAACGATCTAGCGATGCCGTTCTCCGTCAACAGCTTTCCTCCGTCATCTCGACGGAATATTCTCTGCGACCGCGTGTCTTAATGCCCAGTCTTATACAAACAATCTCCATTTCTGCCCCATCACGTCAGCGTGTGCCCGGTGAGGCTCCATCCCGGCCACGCAATCTCTGGGCCGATTTACGAAAGGTCTACCTTGACACTCCTTCCCTTATCCGCACCTCCCGTTCCTGGCCCGCGCAGCTCCGCAGTTTTCAGAAACAACCGGCAGAGCATCCTGAGCACCTTGGCACTTCTGATCTCCCTGGTCGCCGGGCCGTCGCTCTTGGCGCAGCAGCATCATCACGGAGCCGAAGGCGGCGACGCCAACGCGGCCATCGAAAAGTTCGGCGCGGTGAAGATGCCCATCTCCTGCGCCACCTCCGTGCAGGCTCCCTTTGAACGCGGCATCGCCCTGCTCCATTCCTTCTGGTACGAAGAGGCCGTCAAGCAGTTTCAGGCCGTTGCGGTCGCCGATCCTCACTGTGCCATGGCCCAGTGGGCCCTCGCCATGTCTGAGTGGCGTCCCTTCTGGGACGGCATGCCCGACGATCGTCGCAAAGCAGGCGTCGTCGAGATCGACAAGGCCACCAGCCTGAAGCCGAAGACCGACCGCGAGCAGAAGTACATCGCCGCGCTCAGCGGATATCTCCACTCCAGTCCGGCCGACGGGAAAGCCGCCCTGCAGGCCTACGACGACAAGATGGCTGCGCTGCAGGCAGCCTATCCCGAGGATGTCGAAGCCACCGCCTTTTATGGCCTCGCTCTAGCGGTCAGCGTCGTCGATACCCAGGACATCGTAGCGGACGGACGCCGCGCCCTCGCTGTCCTCGAACCCGGATTCCAGGCGCACCCCGACCATCCCGGCTTCGCACACTACATCATCCACACCTGCGATAACCCCCAGCTCGCCCGCGAAGCCCTTCCCGCCGCCGAGCGCTACGCCGCCATCGCTCCCTCTTCCGCGCACGCCCTGCATATGCCCGGACACATCTTTGCCCGTCTGGGCATGTGGCCGGAGGACGTGGAGTCCAACGTTGCCTCCGTGCACGCCTCTGAATACGCCGAGAAGAATCACCTGGGCGGCGTAACGCACGAGATCCACGCGTACGAGTTTCTCCTCTATGCCTACCTGCAGCAGGCAGACGATGCCGACGCAAAGAAGGTTCTGGACAACACAGAACCCATGGCCGCGCACCTGCGCTCTCTTCCCGAACTCGCAAACGACGGCATGACACCCTTCATCAGCTACATTCAGGTGGAGTTTCCCTCCATCTACTACCTTGAAATGCACGACTGGCAGGCCGTCCTCGCCATACCGGAACCTGCAAACTCGCTCGTCTCCACCAGGTACTACCGTTTCTGGGCGCAGGCCATCGCGGCAGGTCATCTCCGCGACGCGGACGCAGCGGACAAGGCAGCCACCTCCGCACAGCAGCTCGCCGAGGCCGCCCAGAAAGAGGGAAGTCCGATCGGTGCAGAGATGTCCGCCACCCTTGGCGCCGTCAAAGCATGGCAGAACTTCGCGCATAAGAACGACGATCAGGCGTTGCAGCAGATCAGCGCCGCCGCCGACATTCAGGATCGCGTCGGTCAGGCAGAGGTCGATATCCCCGCGCGTGAGATGTACGCCGACATGCTGATGCTGGACGACCGTCCCGGCGAGGCCCTCGTCCAGTACCGCACCGCGCTTCAGCTCAGCCCCAATCGCTACAACGCCCTGGCGAACGCCGGACGCGCTGCCGAAGCAGCAGGCAGACCCGACGAAGCTACGACCTACTACACGCAGCTTCTGAAGATCACCGCAAACGGCGCAAAGACCCAGCGTCCCGAGGTCGCCCACGCCCACGACTTCATCAACCGGCAGGAAGCCC
>JAHFTZ010000366.1 GCA_023265355.1 Terriglobus sp. | reverse complement strand
ATCATCTACTTCAATACGCTGGAGTCGCCCATCGGCACTGGCTTCAGCCGGACGACCAGCTACAACAACTACACTACGAGCGCACCGCTGTTTTCGTTGAGCAATCCATATCCTTCGGGCGTCACGTTGCCTTCGGGCAGTTCGCTGGGACTTGGAACAGGTCTCGGACAGAATATAAGTTTCGTCGATCCGAATCACGTCACGCCAAAGAGCGCGCAGTACTCGGCAAGTGTGCAACAGCAGTTTCCGGGTAGGTTTGTTCTGCAGGTTGCATATATCGGATCGAGGCCAACACGCTTGGAGGTCAATCGCAACATCAACGTGTTGTCTGCGCAATACCTGAACCAGGGAGCTGCAGGGGTTTCCTTTCTTAACGCAGCCGTGGCGAATCCAATGGCGGGCAAATTCACTGGCACAGGCACCACTTCGCTCAACAATGCAACTGTTCCGCAGTACCAGTTGTTGTTGCCGTTCCCTGAGTTCGGAACGGTTACCGCGCAGTACTCCTCGATTGGCAGCGCGCCTTACAATGCTCTACAGATTCAGGTGCAGCGTCCGATGAGAAACCATTTTTCGATTCAGGGCAACTTCACCTGGCAGAAGATCATGCTGCGGAATGGATTTTTCAACAACGGCAATGCGGTCACAAATTCAACTCTTTACTCGGTGCAGGACCCCAACGCCACGCTCATAGCGAATATCTTTGGCACCGTGCAGTTGCCAAGGTTCATGAATCGCCCAGCGTATGAACGTCTGTTGATTGGCGGATGGCAGCTTGACTCCGTCTTGCGTGCGCAGAACGGGAATCTTGTGGCAGCGCCGTCGACGGTGAATATCATCGGCGACCCGACTCAGGGTAACAAGACCTATAGCCGCTACATTAATACCTGCTACCAGAATCAGGCGGGTGCTAATGTGGCTTCCACTGCGTCGGCACCTGCATGCGATGCACTCTCACCTAACCCTGCGTATCGCCAGCGGTATGCCTACGATCTGCAGACGAACAGTACGTACATCGGCGTTCGTCAGCGAATCTATCCGTTGCTGGATCTCTCCATGTTCAAGAGGTTTGAAGTCCGTGAGGGCGTCAGCTTTGAGATTCGTGGAGAGTTCTTCAACGTGTTGAACACGCCAAACTTCACTGGACCCAACACCACGATCGGCAATGCGCAGTTTGGGGCATCGCCGTACACCAGCATCAACGGTGCAACCTACTTCAACCAGGCAAACGATCCGCGCATTGGTCAACTGACCGGTCGTATCAACTTCTAACTCTGGCAATGCCGCAGTTGGCCGGAAGTAAACTCAAACCAACTGCGGCATATTCTTTCTTTAGATTTCTGTTGAACCGTGCCTGCATCGCAGGCGAGACCAGGAACCATGCGCCTTCAGAAAATCGGTTTTGCGATCTTTGGATGGATCGTCTCGCTGCCTCTTTTTTGTCAGCAACCTGCAGTACATTCCTCACGGCCTGCTTCGACTGCCATCTCCCTTGCGGAACTGCGCGCGGGATTCCGGCAACCTCCGCCACAGGCTCGTCTGCGCTGCTACTGGTGGTGGCTGAATGGCAACACCGACAAGCCGACCATCACGCACGATCTTGAGGAAATGAAGGACAAAGGATTCGACGGAGCGCTTCTTGTCGATGCGGATGGTTCAGCACAGGGAGGCAATTAAGCTGTCACGCCCGGACCAACGTTTGGGTCTCCTGCATGGATTGATCTCTACAGGCATGCGCTCCGCGAGGCAGACAGGTTAGGACTGGAGATTACGCTTAACATTAATAGCGGCTGGAACCTGGGCGGACCGTTCGTGAAGCCCGAGCAAGCCTCCAAAGTTCTTACGTATACGCGCGAAGTCCACACTGGCGGCCACGTGAAACTTCTGCTCAAAGAGCCTCCGACGCAGAACGGTTTCTATCGAGACATCGCGGTGCTCGCGTACCCTTTGTCGCACGGAGCCAGGCTTCCCGAACAAACAAATGATGAGCAGGGCGACCGCTATACATCGAACAGCGATCAGGAAAACGTCGCGCTATCGAACCTGCGCTTCCGAAGCGCGGCTGCGGAGACCGGCTTCAGCATGCCGCATTCTTCTGCAATGTTGAACGATGGTACCGGATCGCGATTTGCTTTGGATTCCACCTATGCAGACACGCGGTTGAGCGATGTGAGGAATCTGTCCGCCGTCATGGGCAAGGACGATACTCTTGAGACGGAGCTGCCCGCTGGGGAATGGGAGTTTTTGCGCGTAGGCTACACAGACTCTGATGCACGGGTCTCCACATCGAGCGGCGCATGGCAGGGTCTTGCCATCGATCACATGAGTCGTAAGGCGTTCGAGACGTACTTGAACACGGTTGTCGAACCGCTTCTTCGTGTCGCAAAACCTTACAAGAGCTTAAAGTATCTGGCGACCGATAGTTGGGAACTCGGCGGAACGAATTGGACGGACGACTTTCAAAGCCAGTTCATAAAGCTGCGAGGCTACGACCCCAATCTTTACCTTCCGATCATTGCTGGACGCATCGTGGATGGAAGAGCGAGGAGCACACGATTTCTGACGGATCTGCGACGCACAGTCGCTGACCTCATCGTGTCGGAGCACTTCGACGTTTTTGCAGAGAAAGCGAGAGAGCATGGGCTAGGTGTTCAGGCGGAGAGTGGCGGTCCTCACGGAGCACCTATCGACGCGCTGGAGACTTTCCGCCACGCCGCAGTTCCGCAGACAGAGTTCTGGTCTGTGAACCCTCACCGCAATCTTGATCATGAGCGCTTCTTCACCAAGGAGGCGGCTAGCGCCGCAAATATTTACGGCCAGCGTTTTGTCGTGCAGGAAGGCGAAACTTCGATCGGCCCGCAATGGTCGGAGTCGTTGGCCACTGACCTGAAGCCTTCCTTCGATATGGCGATCACCGAAGGCATGAATCGCCTGGTGTGGCACGAGTTCACCTCGAGCCCGAAAGATACGGGTCTGCCTGGCCAGGAATATTTTGCGGGTACGCATATCAATCCGAAGGTGACATGGTGGAGTGCCTCCGGCACCTTCTTCACCTATCTGAATCGCATCCAGTTCGTTACGCAGACTGGTACGCCGGTCAATGACGCGCTTTATTTCTACGGTGATCAAGTTCCAAACTTCGTGCGCCTGAAGGCAGACGATCCCGCAGGCGTGCTTCCCAGATACGACTATGACGTCTCCAACGAAGATGCTTTGCTTCGCACGATTAAGATTCAAGGCAAGGAACTCGTGGGCCCGGGCGGCGTGCGTTGGAGTGTGCTGGTTTTGCCTAGGACAAATCGCGTGTCACTCTCCGTTCTACAGTTGGTGAGGCGGTATCTTCTGGCAGGAGGCACGGTGGCATCGCTTCCGCCCACCTCGCCTA
>JAHFTZ010000020.1 GCA_023265355.1 Terriglobus sp. | reverse complement strand
CATCGAAGCCATCTTCCTCTACAACACCTCGGAGCGCGAAGAGATGATGCCCCGTAAACCCTTCCCCCACCCGGAACAGAACCGCGACCGCAACGCCCCCATCAAGGGCATCTTCCCCAACGCCATCGAACCCGCAGGCAAGCCCGACACCTCTACCGCCCAGTAACCAACACCCCCCACAAGCTCAAAGGCCCCAGGTCCCAATATGGGAATGGGGCCCTTGTTTCTTAAGACTTATCCGAAGCCAACCGGTTGAAGTAACGACAGGCCGGGAATAACTCCACGCTCGACTTGTTATTCACACCAGATGCGCAGAACTCTCAGCATCGCGAATGACGTCGAGAGACGCTGGAGGTCAAACATGCTTCCCTATTTAGGGCCGGAGATGGTCAGGGCATTGCAGTCCCGAACGAATACGACGACGCCTGGCCCATCGCTGGTGAAGCAGGTCCGCGTCATAGGAATCGCCTGCGATCGCGTGTTTGGGCTTCTGTCCCAGTCCGCCATAAAAATGAGGGGCCTTTACGTCCGTATGCGGGACCAACGCAGTGGGGACACGAATGTGTATCGCCCTGCGCCTGGAGAGCGTTACTAAACGCCGCTGGGCCTGTCCCTGATCTGAGTTCCGATCACCGAGCTCAGATCATTGCTCTCACTTCTTCAGATTCGGCCCGATCGCCACCACAAAATACTCCGCATTCGTCGTCCCGATATTCTTCAGCCCATGCAGCTCCTGCGAAGCCGCATAGAGAATATCCCCCGACCCCGCCGTCTCCTGCTTGCCGTTCACAAGCCACGAGAGCGTTCCGGTCCGAACCAGCAGCAGCTCTGAGTGCATGTGTTGATGGGGCGGATGCGGCGCATGCCCCGGCAGAAGCATCGTCTGGTGCATCTCCAACCCCTCGCCCGTCGGCAGACTCCCGCTCAGGATCGCGCGGCTCTCCCCGTTCGCAGACTTGCTGACCTTCAAATCGCTGTAACGGAAGACCGTATTGTGCGCCAGCCGAGCCGTGCCATCCACCGTCCCCGCCGGTCCAGCCTTCGTTCCCGAAGCAGATTCCTGTGCAGCAGCCAAAGCAGGCCCTAGCAGTGCAAGCGCGGGCAGAGCAGCCAGAAGATCACGTCGATTTTGCATGCCGCATCCTACGCTGCGCTCTCCACAAACGACAATCCCGGACTTCGAAAGACTGAATATCTATCTCGGGATTCGTCTTTTACAGAACGCCTACGAAACCGCGCTCTGCTGCTGCCCCGCCGTTTCGCCGAACGCCCCTCCATCCCACAGCAGGACATCGAAGGCCACCGCCGGATGCACCTCCGCACCATTGCCGCCCTGCTCATGCTGCATCCGGAGATGATCCAGCACCAGTTGCCTCTCCAACTGCCTCACCTGGACGCGCCCCTGCCAGAAAACCACAAAGCCCTGTCCACACACCTGACAACGAACATCATTTCCCATCATCGATTTCTTGCAAATCACACGCATAGAAACATCCTTGCAAACCCTTGCATAAAAGTGACAATAAATTCTCCTAAAGGAAACCGCTATTACACCTGTGTCTTTTCATCTCCCGCTTTCGAGCCATGACCAAAAAATAAAATTTGCTTCAACCCATCAATCGAAGGCCCCACACCCCGGGGGATTCGCACCCGGTACTCCACACCCATCCCAAAACAGTGGAAACCTTGGATAAGTCCAGCTTTCCTCTGTCTCCACACGCAGGCTGTTGAAATTAAGGGTCTTAATTCCTCGCGGCCTGCTTGCGCGGGACCGCCTTTTCCGTTAATCCCACCTGCTTCTTCCGCCTGTGGAAGCTCTTCCGCTGTGCAGAATGCGTACATCCAGTGACGCTCGCAGCATCCTCCCTCCAACCTTCCGCATCTTCCTGTTTTGGCAGCCCCGTTTTCTATTTAAAGACACGCACCCAACCCGCCTGCTCTCCGCCACATAGGACGGTCTTCCACTTTTCCAACAGCAACGGCTTCTACTACTAGAAAAGTCTCTTATTTATCTGTTGTTTTTTAGAAGCCTTCGTCGCTGGCGCGAAGAAAAGCAAAAGCCCTGTTTTCCTAAAGAAAGCCCTGCGATTCACACCCTGAAAAATCCCGTAACACCCGCTAGAATCAAACCCATATCGCCGCCTGTGAAGGCAGTGATACGCTTGTGGCCAACCGCCCGTAAAAGCTCCTGGAGGATCAAATCGTGTCGACCGCTGCCTCTCCGCTCTCCTCAGGTACCCCCGTTGCTCCCACAGGCAATCTGGAGATCTCCGTCTCCCGCTCGGAGCTTCTGCGCGAACTCACCGCGGCGCAGTCCGTAGTCGAACGCAAGACCACGATCCCGATCCTGTCGAACTTCCTCTTCGAAGCCGACGAAGACCGCCTGACCATCACGGCCACCGACCTTGACCAGTCGCTGCGCACCTCCTGCGCCGCCAAGGTCAAAAAGCCCGGCGCCTGCACCATCCCCGCACGCAAGCTCTACGACTACATCAAGCTCCTTCCGGACGGAGAAATCTCCATCAAGCTGATGGATAACCACTGGGTCCAGATCCGCGCCGGACGCTCCAACACCAAGATGGTCGGCATGGCGCGCGCTAACTTCCCCCAGGTCGCCGAGTTCCCCGCCACAGGCTCTATCAAAATCGCCGTTCCCGCCCTGCGCAGCATGATCGCCAAAACGATCTTCTCCATCTCCAGCGAAGAGTCGCGCTACACCCTCAACGGTGCCCTTCTCGTCCTCAAGGCGGAGAGCATGGCCATGGTGGCGACCGACGGCCACCGCCTCGCCCACATCGAGCGCCTGGGCGAAAACCTCGAAGGCGTCTCCGGCGAAAAGAAGACCCTCATCCCGCGCAAAGCGCTCGGTGAACTCTCCTCGCTTCTCGCGAACTCCAACGCCGCCACCGAAGAAGAGGACTACGTCGAGTTTGCCGACGATGACACCACGCTCTTCTTCCGTATCGGAGGTCGCGTCCTCACCAGCCGCAAGCTCACCGGCCAGTTCCCCAACTACGAAGCCGTCCTCCCGCGCGACAACAACAAGTTCGTCATCGTCCGCTCGGAAGACCTCATGGGAGCCCTCCAGCGCGTCGCCCAGTTCGCCGACGAGCGCTCCGGCGCGGTAAAGATCCGTCTAGAACAAAACGAGCTCCGCATCTCCAGCTCCTCCACCGACTCCGGCGAATCGGAAGACATCATCGAGACGCCCTATAACTACGACCCCCTCGTCGTAGGCTTCAACTCGCAGTACCTCATCGACTTCCTCAAGGCCATCGGCAACACCGGCGAAGTGCGCCTCGAGTTCAAGGACGCCCAATCCGCCGGCCAGATGCGCCCCGAAGACGCCAACGAAGACCAGAAATACCGCTACATCCTCATGCCCATGCGTATCTGATTCTTTAGCTGGACCCTGAACTACTGTCCGGATTATTCCTTAGACGATTCACCGTCACACCGGAGCGAAGCTACATCTCACCAAGCACCGCTATCCGAGAGTCGCATCCCACGAGCACAGAGATCATTGCGGTGCCGGGCGAGGACTGCCACTATCTATGGCTGGTCTTGGTCAAGTCGCGACGGGGGAGCGGAGCCGGGGCAGTGGCAACGATCTGATCTACCACATAGAGCGGCCTTCTTTTCGTCTCATTGTAGATGCGTCCTATATAAATCCCGAGGATTCCGACGTTTAGCAGGATCAGGCTTCCAATAAACATCGTCAGTATTGAAAGACTCATCCATCCGGGAACGGCCACTGTGTGGTGAACCAGATACGAGATCAGGACACAGACGCCAAATCCGACCGAGAACAAGAACATGATCAAACTCAAGGCTACGGAAAAGTACAACGGTCGATTCGAGAAGGCGACGATTCCGTTGATGGCTAGCCGCAACAGGGCGTGAAACTTATAAGATGACAACCCCTCGTAGCGGGCCGCATGCGCAACATCTACGTAGGCAGTCCTGAAACCCAGCCAGTGGATCAGGCCGCCGAAGTGCCTGGAGCCTTCCCCCATGTTGCGATAGCCCTCGACCACGGTGCGTCGCATAATACGGAAGCAACCGACTGTGGGATCCATCCGAAGCCCGGATAGCAGGAAGTAGACCTGGTAGAAGAAGCGAGAAGACCATCGTTTGGTCCACCGATCTTTACGGTCCATGCGACGCGCCAGGACCACATCGTTACCCTGTTCCGCCATCGCGAGAAGCTTGGGAATCTCTTCCGGTTGATCCTGGAGGTCACAGTCCATGGTCACGGTCCATTCGCCAGAGACAAAGTCGAGGCCCGCTGTCAAAGCGTAATGCTGGCCGAAATTCCGACTGAGCCGGACTGCCGTGATCGTAGGATAAAGAACAGTCATCCGCTGCATGACTTCCCAGGATTTATCAGGGCTGCGATCGTCGATTAGAACGATTTCGTACTCGACGTTCAGAGTCCGTAGGCTTGCGGTGAGCCTTTCGCACAGGACCGGTAGAATCTTCTCCGCGCGGAAGACGGGAATGACAATGGAGAGGTAAGGGCGCTCGTTGTTCATTCGATGTATATCTGGCCTCGAGATTGATTGAATGCTTCCAGTTTTGAGGGCGGCGCGTACCCGAGAATGGCTATGACTTGTCCTCGGCACAGAGATGCAAGGCGAAAAAATGGAGGTCATCTCGCTGCGCGTGGTTCTGTGGCGCGCGTAGAAGATCAATACGTGCATGCCAACTACTGCAGGTCGTAGAGCCTGTACCCCTCAGATGTAAACACTGGATGCTGCACTATATCCGTAGGCCAGGAAAGCGGCTCTCCCGGGCTAGCAATGTACCAGCGAATACCGGTCTGGTCCCTGAATCCCTTGAGTGTGCTATCGTCGTTTGCCATTCTCATCCTTTTGAGGGTATCTGCACGTTCTTCCGATACTTTCATCTCGGGCGTTTGACTTGCAGATTGTATCCAGTAAGCCGGAGAACGCCCCAGGTATCCACGCCTCTCCGCCATTGCTGAAAGGAATGGGTCGATGGTGCGATTTTCCCCGGAGTCGAAGTTTTCAGAGAGCGGGTCGACAGGTGGTTGGTTGCTCTGGACGATATCTGTCTGAGCGGAGTGAGTGCGGACGAACAACGCGCAATGGTAAAAGCCGAGATCAAAGCGAGTATTGGTGTTGCCTGCGTAGAGTCGCATGGAGTGTTGTACGTCTTTGCCCTGCACCCATGGGACGGCCATCAGTAATGCGCTGAGCCCAAGAACCAAGGCGAGTGGCCCGACTGCGTGGCGCTGGAAGCGGCGCTCGAACGCTGCCGTAAGGCCCGTCGCGCACCAGACGGCCGCAATGAAATAAAAGAAAACGAAAGGACGATGCCAGAGCTCGTCCAGCGAACCGAGCTTACTGCGGGTGGTGCACAGCGCGTAGTAGAGGAAGATGACACCCACGAGTAGCGGTACGACATCGAACAGCTGCCATTGCTCTCGTCTACGTTTCCAGAACAGAAGGACCATCCAGATCGGCAACCAGATACCTAAAGTCGTGGCTACCAGTAAAAACACAACTGTCAGCCTATGGACGATAGGCAGATAAAAATAGGGACGAAGGATTAAGTCATGCCAGAACCCCGACGGCATCATGAGTATGCGAGACGTTGCCCACGCAAAGCCTACATCATGGAGAGCGGGTAGAAGGTTTGGACCAACATTAACGTGATGCAATACGCGCATGGCGCAATAGCCGGTCACTGCCAGGGCCACACCCACGAGAAGGCGCCTCCGAACGGACCAACCTTTTTTGCAGCAAACAATCCAGATCAGCCCGAGAGGGATCCCAACGAGAGCGGCATGCACCTTGAGAAACGCGTCCGCCGCCAGGAAGCCTAAGCCGCTGAGGATCAAATAGTTGTGGTTTTCTCGCAAGCCCCGCGTAAGAAGAATCAAGCCTGCACTGAGCCCGGCAATACCGTAAGCAAGGCCGATCGAGACGGCCAAAATCCAATGGAAAGAGTAGTAGTAGACGGGAATGCTGTAAGTGGGTGCGGAGGGTACAAGCAGGACGGCCGCAATCGCGGCAATGCCGGCCAAGTCGCTTGACCACTCGGTCGCGAGGCAAAAAGCAGCAAACCCCAGTTGCACGAAACCGAAGGGAATCCAGAACGTCATCACGGTTTCGAAGGCGGTTGTGCCTGGAGACCAGGCTTCCACGGATGCGGGCAGAATATAGGTAGCGTAGTGATAGATGGGCAGAGGCCTTCCCGCCAGATCGGGATGGCCAAGCTTGATGGGGCTGGCGTCATCATGGAATTCAGCGATGAATTCCGCGTGGAACAGGGCGTCAATCCAAGGGCCGATCACAACTTGATTTCCTTGAACGGTCAAGGCGGGCCGCAGGTCTTGCGTCCAGAGCGTCGCTGCAGCGAGGATCATGACGGTAGCCGCGACGGCAAGCCAGGGCCGATCCGCCTCGCCGCTCGCGATCCTCCGGGTCGGAGCAGATGCGGCGACACACAACGCAACCAAAAAGAGCAGGCCGTCCGCAGCCTGAAGCGGCAGGGGAAGGAAGAGGTGAAAGAAAAACAGCAGCAGAATGCCGAGGAAACTGCCGAATAGGAAGGCTACAGGAAACGCCTGAACCGGGCGCAGGGGAATGCGTAGCCAACGAAGCGCGCCGTCTCCGAGGTAGAAGAAGACGAGGGGCATCAGCCAGAAAAAGAGAATGGCCCCCGCATGAATTCCACTGCTAACGTGCCGCATCCAGAATAAACACGTAGCGGAACATGCGAGGCTGCAGATGCATTGGCTGATGTTCAAGCGAAGCTTCTTCATCATGCTTTTATCGACCCCCTGAACGAAAGTATTCGGGCGATTGACTCTCGGCGGCATAAGTGGAGCTAACTTCAAATGCTCGAACTGCAGAGATGACAACGCTCTGCTCTGCTGCACTCATGTCCGTGAAGAACGGCAGACGAAGAAGACATTCGCTGACCCTTTCCGTCACGGGACACTGGCCCTCATAGCCTCCAGACGCTAGTCCCATCTTGGAATTGTGAAGCGGCACATAGTGCGAAACCGCGAGAATCCCACGTTCCTCGAGGTGCTCTTTGAGATGCTTGCGAACTTCGGCTGAGGGCATCAGCAGATAGAACATGTGAAATGCTTGTTGACAGTCGTCGGGAACTATTGGAAGTCCGATCCTGTTGGTGCTGGCCCAGTCGCTCAGTTCTTCCATGTACCGGTGCCATATCTGCGCGCGCGACGTCTGGATGACATCTTTTTTTTCAAGCTGTGCGCAGAGAAACGCCGCCAGAATGTCCGATGGCAGATAGCTCGATCCGATGTCCACCCACGTATACTTGTCCACCTGGCCGCGGAAGAAACGGCTTCGGTTAGTGCCCTTTTCGCGTATAACTTCCGCCCGTTCGAGGTAGCACGGGTCATTGATCACCAGGGCGCCACCTTCGCCGCAGACAATATTTTTCGTTTCATGGAAGCTTTGCGTTGCCAGCTCTCCGAAGGTTCCTAATGGCTTGCGCTTATAACTTCCGAACAGCCCATGAGCATTGTCTTCAACGACCTTAAGGTTGTGCTTGGTGGCGATCCCCATAAGTGTGTCCATTTCACAACCGACCCCCGCGTAGTGGACGGGCACAATGACCCGGGTAGCCGGGGTAATTGCCTGCTCAACCAGCTTCTCGTCGAGATTGAGCGTATCGGGGCGGATATCCACAAACACGGGCTTAGCTCCGCGAAGGACAAACGCGTTCACCGTGGAAACGAACGTGAACGAAGGCACGATGAATTCGTCCCCAGGCCGGATATCGAGGAGCAGCGCCGCTACTTCCAGCGCATGGGTGCACGAAGTGGTGAGGAGAATGCCCGCGTCGTTCAATTCCTCTTTGAGGAGAGCTTCGCATTTCTTGGTGAACGCGCCATCTCCGGAGATGTGTCCTTGGGTAACGGCATCGGCAATATAGTGAAGCTCGTCTCCGGTGAGGATAGGCCGATTGAAAGGAATTTGATACTTGGGCATGGAATCGACCTAACTGCTGCTGAGGAGTACTGTAGCATCCTGAAAAACCGCTCCGGATCGTGCGGCCTCCAGCAATCACGTTTGTCGTTCCACACCGGCGTCCTGTTTGTGTGCAATCGTTAGGTAGCTTCCACCCACGCGAATGATTTGTTCGTTAGCGCTTCGCTGTAATTCCATCGCGCAGGCCCATCGAGAATGCGGCGTATCCGACGACTTTGCGAGGCATGATCGAAACGGACCGTCTGCTCGGAGGCCTCTCTTCGCGCCATGCGGAGACGGAAAGGATGATGCGGCGAAGCAGAATGAGCGGAGCCAGGAAGTCGAACATGCTTTTCATCGACGAAAAGCAGCAGCACGTATGTGAACCTGTCCCTCCCGGTCAAAACTCATTTCGCGCAGTCAATTTGATCAGTTCGCGGAAACCATTTGTGGTAGCACAGTTTCGTCGCCCGCATTCGAAACCCTAATCCTTCGTAGAGACGAAGTGCGATAGTGTTTCTGGCTTGTGCAATGAAATTCACTTCTACGCAGCCGTTCTCTTGTAGATAACGGGTACCCTCTCGCATCAGCGCACCTCCGAGTCCATGTCCACGCGCCTGCTCCGAGACGCTTAGCAGCCCAAGCGTTCCCAATCCATCCGCATGCAGATGACATGTGATATACCCAGCGGTGGCTCCGTTGAAGTCGGCCACTAAAACCTGGTTGGAGTAGCCCATGCAACTCCGTTCGATCCACTTTGCATACAACCGGTCGCAGGTCTCCTGTGAGAAGCGGCCATCACAATAAAAGCGGGAACCGCGGTGGGAGGTAGAGGCAAGGCTCATAAGCGTCGGCAAGTCATCGGGCCGGAAACAACGTATACCGCTTGTGGGCGCCGATATGACTCCGTTTGATGGAAGCTTCATGTCAAACTCGAGTCGGATGTCCACCAGGTGACAGTTCATGCGCTCGGCGAGGACAATACTTTCGTTATCGTCCACTTTGCAAAAAAAATAGAGACAGTCGATTGCCTCCTCACGTGCCCAGTCCTCGATTAGGCTGATTTGTCCAGCGGTGAGATGGTCATCCTTGATCCGCGCGATGCGAACGCCGAAGAAGTCGGTGTCCCATTCGAGAAAGTCACAGAGCGTATCCGGCATCCTCATTAAGCTCCAGATCCGAATGAATTCGTCGCGATGGAGTCAGATATAAACTCGGTAAGAGCACCAACAGCATACGTTGGCAGATCCGCTCTACGGAAATGAAGTGGTGCGAGATACTCTCCGATAATCCCGAGATGAGAAAGCTGTGCCCCGAAAAAGAAAGCGATGATGGTTGCGCGTATGCTGCACAGCAGAGCATTGTGCTGGCTGTAGCTTTTCAGCCCATTGGTAGGAGGCCACCGCCCGTTAGGAGTCATTCGCAGGCTCGTCACCATCTCTTGCATTTCCATATTTGAGTCAGAGTACCACGGAAAATTCGAGTATTTTGTGTCGTTTGATGGTTCGGATCTAGAGTGGGATGAACGCGGTCGAGTGCAACAAACACAGCGGTAGATCCTCGGCATGAGTCATAGAGCGGACACCTCCGGAGGTATGATGCGCGAGCATCTCGGGGGGAAATGGCTCTTGTAAATCTCCGCCAATCGAATCACGCTCGATTGGCCATTCAGGCCAATGCACTCATCTAGGTTTGGCAAAAGTGGCCTTCCGCCTACTTTCCTTGCCGCCCACAAGCCAAGTCACTCATTGAACAAAAGTCGAAACCTATCCAGAACTCCATCGGCGGAGCTCGGTTACGAATGTCCCAGGTTATGGTTCGTTAGAAATGTTTCGGCCAACTTATGGTCGCAAAAAATGCGGGCGATGCCCAAGAGTGGCATTACAGCAAGGGAGATATGGTGGCCACTTTATAGTCTCAAGTGGCCATTAGTTGGGTTCATTTTCACCGTATCAAAGCACAACGAAATAGCCCATAATCTGGCCGAGATGGCTGCGTTATGGGCTATTTCTACTGCTGCTCACGGTAGGTACGCGATCAGGGATGAAGCGGAGGATTCTGAGCGCGCAGCCATTGCAGCAGACCGGCGGGATCGTCAGTAATAATCCCATCGACCTGCGCATTCGCCAGCTTCTGCCAGCCTTCCGCGTCATTGACGGTGTAAGGAGCAACCTGGAAGCTGTGAGCGTGTGCCCACTTTACTTCGTCCGGCGTGGCAAGGCTGGCATCCGGGCTGAAGAAGTCGCCGGGACGAAGTTCCGCAACCTGTGCGATGTGGGAGAAGCTCTTCTCGGTATCCGTCAAACCCATCATCACGTCGTACTGTGGCTGGCCGAAGAGCGCGGAAAGGCGGATCTCCGGATCAAGCACACGCATAGCATGAAGCGTTCGGAAGTCGAAGCTCTGCAGGATGACGCGTGACTGAAGGTGATGGCGCCTGACGGCCTCGTCGATCATGGCAACGAAGGCCTCCGGAGCAGGCGTGATCTCTGGCCGATTGGGAAAGATCTTGGTCTCAATATTGAATTGAAAGGAACCCTGCGGAGCGAGGGCAAGAACCTCGTCGAAGGTTGGGATAGAGGTATGGGGCACGGCCACCTGCTTGGGAAAGGCAGGCAGCGCATGCGCGCCGCAGTCATACTGCCTGAGCTGCGCCAGTGTGAGCGAGTGGATGTAGGTACCCGGCGGCAGGGGAGGACCATCGCAGTGGCGCTCGTTCGCCAGGGCAGCCTTGATGGCGGCAGACATACGCGGGTCTTTGGAGAGAGCCTCCGGCGCTGGCTGCGTGAGATAGGGCGAGTGAGAGACGACGAGAACATTGTCGCTGGTGACGGCGAGGTCTAGCTCGAGCACATCAGCCCCCACGGAGATGGCGTACTTAAACGAAGGAAGAGAGTTTTCAGGCCGGTAGGATCGGCCGCCACGGTGAGCGTGCACAAGGATCGAAGGGGACGCCTTCACGTTCGTCTGTGCCGCAAGCGGGAGAGCAGTGAGGATCAAAAGGGCCGCTGGTTTGAACATGGCATGAGTATCAACCGACGGAGTTACAGGCCGATGAATGGTAAAGGCTTTAACTAGAGCCACTTCACTCCCAATGCATCGCGATTCCACTCAGCAAAAAACAGAATCGCCTGGTAGAACTTCGCATATACTGGCCAACCACAGGATATTCATCACAAATAGGACACGACCATGGAGTGGCTCAATGGGTTCAGGTACCACTGCGATCAATGCGGTCATCGTGAATCTTCTTCTGCTCTTTCTGCTGAAGGCGATCTGCTTCTTCCTGGGCTATCTCACCGTGCGCCTGGGCTACGCGCTCATCCGCGACGGAGCGAAGGGCGACTTCACCTTCAAGGCCGATCTCGCCGGGTTCAAAGCGGACCTCGCCAGCGTCTCTCCGGGCCTGCTCTTTGTGCTGCTGGGGATAGGCCTGATCGGATACGCGATGTACGTCAATAAAGTGGTGGACTACCGCGAGGATCGGCCCGCCGCTGCTGTAAGCACGAAGCCACCCGAGTCGCCGTTGCCCTGAGGAGGAAGCATGTTCAAGTCTCTCTTTGTCGTGGCCTTGCTGATGGGCCAGAGTGCCCCTCCCACAGATCCTGCGGTGCTTTACCAGCAGGGCCTCACTGCGCTGCGCGCCTCGAACTGGACGCAGGCCGCGACCATGCTGGCTCGCAGTCAGCAGCGGGCGCCGTCGGCCATGAGCTCTTACCTCCTGGCCGTCGCGTACTCACACCAGCTGCAGTACGACAAGACGGAACAGGCCGCGCGCGTCTCCCTGGAGTTTGCACCTCCGCTTGTCGATCAGTTCCGTGGTCCCGCTGCACGTCTGGTGGGTTGGGCCCAGGCGATGAAAGCGGACTCCCATATCTCTGTGCAATACGCCATGAGCAATCCCTGGGCCCCTGCGGCCAAGGATCCGGCAAAGGTCGCCGCCCGACCTTTGCCGGAGGACCCCATCATTAACGATGAGAGAAGCTCAACCGCGCAGCTCCGGGCCACTCCGATTCCCTGTGCCAAACTGACCGGACTTCCGTTGAACCAATGCAGAATAGCGCACGCTAAGGATCCGATCCTGATACCAGCCACACGTCTGCCCTGAGTGGCAATAAAGGTTTCCTAAGCTAACCCAACGAATCGACAGCAGGCTTCGTCGAGACCTCAAACTCAGGTGGAACGCGGAACGGTTCCACAGCGATGCGCTCGTACTTCACTTCCAGCACCGTCAGCGTCTCCGTGCCGCCCGGCGCATGAAGCACCACTTCGTCGTCTACTGCCGCCTTCAGTAAAGCGCGCCCCAGGGGCGAGGCCCAACTGACGTGGTTGCGTTCCAGATTGACTTCATCTGTGCCGACGATGCTCACCACCC
>JAHFTZ010000365.1 GCA_023265355.1 Terriglobus sp. | reverse complement strand
CGATTGCGTCGCTCCGTTCACCGTCAAGGCATTCGAGCCACCCACGGTATCCTGCTCGGCTAGCCCATCTTCGATTCGCCCTGGCAATTCCTCCACCATCACTGCTTCTGGCATGAGCCCGCAGAACCGCCCCCTGACGTATAGCTATAGCGCAACGTCCGGTTCGGTCTCTGGTTCCAGCTCGACTGCAACTCTCTCCACCGCCGGTGCTGGTCCGGGTACGATTACCGTCACCTGCAACGTCGTAGATGACAAGGGTCAGACCGCTTCGGCCACCACTTCTGTTGATGTCTCTGCACCTCCTGCACCTCCTGCACCCACCACCTCGGCACTCTGCTCGATCAACTTCGGTCGTGACAAGCGTCGTCCGGGTCGTGTGGACAACGAAGCGAAGGCCTGCCTCGATGACGTTGCTCTCAACCTCCAGCGCAGCTCGGATGCCAAGGTCGCTCTGACCGGAAACAAGGCTGCTAAGGAAAAGGGCGGCAAGCTCGCTGCTGAGCGTGCCATCAACGCCAAGGCTTACCTGGTTACGGATAAGGGAATTGATCCGTCGCGCATCTCGGTCTACACCGGATCTGCAGATGACACGACAGTTACCACCACCCTCATCCCCGCCGGTGCTACTGCGACCGACGCAGGAACCATGATCGACGAGAGTGCGATCAAGGCCAAGCCCGTACGGAAGCATCACAAGAAGTAACGCCTAAGACGTACCAAGCCTGAGGCTGACTGGGATTTCCCAGTCAGCCTTTGTGCTGTTAAGGCATAAACTTGTGCTAATCGCTTAACCTAAAGGAATTCAGTATGGCCCCGCAGTACCTCAGGTTTCCCTTGTTGTCCTCTACTGTCCTTGCTTTTTCCTTAGCCTTGTCGAGCTTCGCTTCCGCCGCTCCCTGGCTTCCTACTGGCCCAGAAGGTGGAGATGCTCGCTCCTTCGCCGGCGACCCCACAGACCATCTCCATATCTATCTCGGCACCCTGACGGGTTGGATCTATGACACGCACGATGGAGGCAAGCATTGGAGCCGCCTCGCGCGCGTCGGTCAACGTGACGATCTTGTGCTCGATAACATCGTGGTTGACCCATCGAATGCGAAGCACCTCATCGTTGGTGCGCATGTCATCGACCGTCCCGATGGCGGAATCTATTCGAGCGTGGATTCCGGGAAAACCTGGACAAGTTCACCCCAGATGAAGGGACACTCCGTCCTCGCTCTGAGCTTTGCCCCTTCCGATCCCAAGATTCTGATCGCCGGAGCTCTCGATGGTGTGTATCGGTCCACCGACAGCGGCCATGATTGGAAGCTCATTACGCCAGCGGGCAGCACGGAGCTGCATGAGATTGAATCCATCGCGATCGACCCGAAGGATCCATTGACCATCTATGCCGGTACGTGGCATCTGCCCTGGAAGACCTCCGATGGCGGTGCTAACTGGCACAACATCAAAGAGGGCATCATCGACGATTCCGATGTTTTCTCCATCATCGTCGACCCCAAGAATCCGCAGGTGGTCTACGCCAGTGCCTGCTCGGGAATCTATAAGAGCGACTCTTCGGGAACCCAGTTCAAAAAGGTGCAGGGAATTCCTTCAACCGCGCGGCGTACGCGTGTCCTGATGCAGGACCCGACGCGCAGCGATGTGGTCTATGCCGGAACCACCGAAGGCCTCTTCCGCACCGCGGACTCCGGCAAGACCTGGGTTCGCAACACCCCGACTGATGTGATCGTCAACGATGTCTTCGTGGATCCTCAGCATCCCGAGCATGTTCTGCTGGCCACAGACCGAGGCGGTATCGTCGCTGCGGAAGACGGTGGCTTCAGCTTCCATGCTTCGAACAGCGGCTTTTCTGCTCGCCAGATCACCGCCTTTGCGCAGAGCCCGACCAACCCGTCCGAGCTCGCCGTCGGCGTCGTCAACGATAAGACCTTCGGTGGCGTCTTTAGTAGCTCAGATGGTGGAATCAACTGGATGCAGCAGAGCGAGGGTCTTATGGGACGCGATGTCTTCGCCCTGACCCGAACTGCGGATGACACACTTCTCGCCGGTACCAGCCATGGCATCTTCCGGCTGGAAGCAGGGAAGTGGAAGGAGTCAGGTCTCATCAATCCCGTCGTCGTTCCCCCCGTGGCCCGTCCTCGGCGCAAAGGCGCTCCCGCGCCCAAGCCTGTGGCACGTAAAGCTTCCGGGCCGGCCAAGCACCTGGACGGCGCAGTCTATGCGTTTGCCTCCTCGGGAAACACTGTCTACGCTGCCGGGGGAGATACCGTCGTCGTCTCCCAAACTGGAGGCATCGGCTGGCAGATCGTGGAGCCGCTCAAGGGCAAGGAGTGGCGCAACGTCGCCGTCCAGGGGAACCGTGTCGTCGCTGGCGGTCTGAAGGTGCTTGCCCTCTCTACGAACGGTGGTGCCGACTGGCACGAGATCTCCGCTCCACCTAGCATTTCGCTGATGCGTGCGCTCAGCATGGATGACACCGGCGGCATCTGGGTCGGCGGTCGCGAAGGTCTCGTCCTCTCGAAGGATGATGGAGCTACCTGGACCAAGGTTCATGAGACGTATCTCAACGATGTGAACAACATCTTCTTCGATAAGGCAGGCGAGCGCGTTCTGGTGACGAACAATCGTCCCACAATGGTCTATGCCATCAGCATTCCAGCCATGAAGTTCAGCTACATGGAGTCGGGCTGGAATCTGCGCTTCGTCCGTCCGGTGGGAGACCATCTCGTTGGTGCCACGTTCTTCGATGGTGTCGTCCTTCAACCCCGCATGATGGACAGTCCAGTCAGTTCCGCTTCCAAATAGCCATCCGGAAGCTGCACAGGCGGATCACAAAAAGCATACCGTTCGTATAGAAAGATGGGCCGCCGTGTTTGCCACGGCGGCCCATCATTTGGTTCCCGCGGCGGATGCAGGGTGGCAGATCGCATGGCGCATCCCCATTTCAATCGCTACTATGTTTCCAACTCAACATTGGAGTAATGACCGGATGCTCAAGTACACCGCGCTTCTCTTTTCCGCCGCGCTCGCTGCTACGGCCATGGCATCCCCGGTCCATCTCCGCACGAATGCGCTCGATGCCCCTATCGGCATCGACACGTCCCACCCCATGCTCTCGTGGAAGAGCGATGCCAAGACCCCCAATTGGACGCAGTCTGCCTACGAGATTCTGGTTGCCACGGATGTGAAGCATCTCAAACCCGGCAAGGCCGATGCCTGGGACTCACGGCGTGTCTCTTCCTCGGATTCCGTAAACATCGCGTACGCGGGCGCAGCGCTCAAGCCGCAGCAGCGTTATGTCTGGGCTGTTAAAACCTGGGACAACAAGGGAAAGCAGGCCACCTCCGCACCTGCCTACTTCGAGACGGGCCTCATGTCGCCCTCCGA
>JAHFTZ010000364.1 GCA_023265355.1 Terriglobus sp. | reverse complement strand
GTGAGCACGATCCAGCCTGCCAAGGGCGATCCCGAAGGCACGCTGCAGATCCTGGTCGCGAACCTGGATTACTCCGACTATCTCGGACGTCTGGGGATCGCGCGTGTCTTCAACGGCACCCTGCGCAACGGCGACACCGTGAACGTGGCCAAGCTCGACGGCACCATGCAGCAGGTCAAGGTCAGCAAGCTCTTCTCCTTCTCCGGACTGAAGCGCACGGACATCGAAGAGACGACCACGGGTGACATCATCGCCGTCGCCGGTATCCCCGGCCTGACGATCGGTGAGAGCCTCTGCTCTCTCGTTGATCCGCAGCCCCTTCCGCAGATCAATATCGACGAGCCGACGATCGCCATCCAGTTCTCCGTCAACAACTCGCCCTTCGCCGGTCGCGAGGGTCAGTATGTGACCAGCCGCAATATCCGCGAGCGCCTCGACCGCGAGCTTCTGACCAACGTGTCCATTCGCGTGGAAGACACCGGCTCACCCGATACCTTCAAGGTGCTGGGCCGTGGTGAACTGCAGCTTGCCGTTCTGATCGAAATGATGCGCCGCGAGAGCTTCGAGCTCATGGTCGGACGTCCTGAGATCGTGACCAAGCGCATCAACGGCGAACTGATGGAGCCGGTTGAGTACGTGACCATCGACGTTCCGGAAGAGTTTGCCGGTACCGTGATCCAGAAGCTTGGGCCGCGCAAGGGCGAAATGGTGAAGATGCACGGCGCTGCCCGTACCCGCATGGAGTTCAAGGTACCGTCGCGCGGCCTGATCGGCCTGCGTTCGGAGATGTTGACCGAGACGCGCGGAACGATCGTCATGAACTCGCTCTTCGACGGCTACATCGCCTACAAGGGAGAGATTCCGCAGCGTCCTTCGGGCGCTCTGATCTCCGACCGTACCGGCACCACAACCACGTATGCACTCAACGGTCTGCAGGATCGCGGCGTGCTCTTCATGGGTGAAGGCGTGGAAGTCTACGAAGGCATGATCGTCGGCGAGCATTCGCGCGACAACGATCTCGACGTGAACGCCGTACGCGAAAAGAAGCTCACCAACATGCGTGCTTCTTCCGCGGACGATGCGCTTCGCCTCGTTCCCTACAAGCAGCTCACCCTGGAACAGTGCATTGAGTTCATTGCGGAAGACGAACTCGTCGAAGTGACGCCAAAGTCGCTCCGCATGCGCAAGAAGGTGCTCCAGGCCAACCGCCGACCGCGCCGTAACCAGACCGTCGACGCGTAGAAGCACAAAAGTACCTAAGGAGATGCCGGGCGATGACGTCCGGCATCTTCGTTTGGTGCGACAACAGACGAAGCGCTCTGCTACCGTCATACAGAGTAAGAAGAAACAGGCAATGGCGCAGATACCTCCCCAGACCGCTCCCGCAAACACAACCCACGCCATACCTGCGCCCATCTGGCTGCAGCGCCTGTCGCTCTTCATTCTGGTGATCTTCTGCATCTACCTCGGCGGCCTGCTCACCATCCTTCCATGGTGGAAAGAGATGTGGGATCACAATCCCTATCTTCTGGCCCACCCGCAGGTGGCAGCCCTGCTGCACAGCGGCGCGGTCAAGGGCCTGCTCAGCGGCCTGGGCATCATCGATATCTGGATCGGCATCTCGGAGCTTGTAACTTATCGCGATTATCGCGGCTAGGTAGAGCTTGAGCAGCATCCAACCAAGCATGTTCCCCGACGACCCCACGCCACTCGACTCCGCTTCCCTGGCCTACGAAAACTCCGACTTTCTGAACTCCCCCGACGCGCGCATCCTCCGCATCATGGCGGAGTACACGGAGCCGATGACCCGTTTCCGCCGCGAGCGTATCCAGGACACGATCGTCTTCTTCGGCTCCGCGCGCTTCGATGCGCTCGACAACGCTCACCAGAAGATGCAGTTGCTGGAGAACACCGGATCCGTCGCAACGAGCACGGAGGCTGATGCGGAACGCAAGGTCGCCGAAGCAGGCGTGGAGATGGCTCGCTACTACGAAGATGCGCGTCAGCTCGCGCATCTCTGGACCGAGTTCGCGCGCAAGCTTCCGGGTAAACGTCATCGCTATGTCGTCACCTCCGGTGGAGGCCCCGGCATCATGGAGGCCGCCAATCGCGGCGCCTATGAAGCAGGCGGAAAGAGCATCGGCCTGAACATCAAGCTGCCGTTTGAGCAGCGACCGAATCCATACATCACACCAGCGCTGAACTTCGAGTTCCACTACTTCTTCATGCGCAAGTTCTGGTTCGCATATCTCGCGAAGGCGCTCGTGGTCTTCCCCGGCGGCTTTGGCACGCTAGACGAGATGTTCGATCTTTTGACGCTGGCGCAGACGCACAAGCTGGCCAAGAAGATGACCATCATCATCTACGGTTCGGAGTACTGGAAGTCTGTCATCAACCTGGATGCTTTAGCGGACAAGGGCGCGATTGCGGAGAAGGATAAAGAGCTCTTTCGCTTCGCCGATACGCCCGAGGACGCCTTCCGTATGCTTCGCGAAGGCATCCTCGCACAGGATGCCGATTGCTGCCCCGGCGAAACGATTACGGTGATCCCGGATACACCAGCACCCAGCGCGCAGGAAGAGCTTGGACCGGATATCGCGAAGACGCTCCGCTAGAACTTCGCCTCACCGATAAAGACACCGAAGGCGGGCAGCGTCACGGCATCCAGGTTCATGCCTCCCATGCCGCCATCGGTTCGCATTATGCCGCGCAGAAAGGTCCCGCGTATGCCGAGCTTGTTCACCTTTGCGCGCAGATGCAGCTTCACAGGTTTCGCCGAGAGGTTGCAGGCGATGACCACAGGGGTCGTGTCACGCACCCGCCGAATCCAGACCAGAGCGTTGTCCGCGTCCTGATCGAGGAGAATCTGCTCTCCAGTATGCAGCGCTGGGTTCGCCCTTCGTAGAGCGATGAGGTCGCGATACCACTGCAGGACAGAGTGATCCTTCTCTGCCGCAACGTTGACCGTAAGAAAGTTCGCAGGGATCGGCAGCCATGGCTGGCCCGTGGTGAAACCCGCATGCGCCGTGGCGTCCCACTGCATCGGTGTGCGCTCGCCGTCGCGGCCTTTTTCCTTCGGCCAACCGGCGATCCCACGCGGATCGCGCACATCCTCTTTCCGCGTCGGCGTAGACGTCTGCATGCCGATCTCTTCGCCCTGGTAGAGCAGCGCCGAGGAGTGCGAAGCCAGAAGAATCGTCGCCAGCACCCTCGTGATCTCCGCGTTGTGCACGCCGTCGCCGTAGCGGTCCCAGCTGCGTGGCCGGTCATGGTTATCGAAGACCAGCAGTGGCAGGTTGCCGCCAAGCTGCGTCTCTGCCTCGGTCAGCTTGGCGCGAAAGGCGGCGGCATCCAGTTTGTTCAGGAACCCGAGGCTGGTGTCCATCGGCATCTGTAGCTC
>JAHFTZ010000363.1 GCA_023265355.1 Terriglobus sp. | reverse complement strand
CGCTACCCTCCAATATGGTGCCGGATCTCAAACTGCGCCTTTCTGCATACTCGGCACCCCGGCTCACGCCTTCGGTGCTTGCTCCGACAATTCTGCTCGACTCGGAGCTGCATCTGTCCGAAATCGACGCGCCCTTTTTGGCAGCCGTCCGGAAGTGCGAGCCGTTTGGAAACGAAAACCCGGAGCCCATCTTTGCCGCTTTTGGGGTGACCGTTCTGGATCCGGTTAAGACGTTGAAAGAAAAGCACGCAAAGCTGCGGGTTCGCCAGTCAGAAGGCGGTCTGGCTTTCGCCGCGCTCTGCTGGTCGCGCTCCGATTCCTGGCCGGAGCGTCTCGAAAAGCTCGGCATCACCCAGGGGTCCAAGGTAGACATCGCGTTTCGTCCCCGCGAAAATTCTCATCCTGACTTCGGCACGTCCATCGATCTTGAGCTCTGCGATATTCGACTTGCCGAGACGCCATCCCTGACTTAAGTCCTGGAAATTTTCCGCATCGAAGCGATACCCACCGAGTCTTATATACTGATAATTCAAGACGATATGACGGCAGAGAGTACACAAGGCAAAATGCGAACTGTTCTATGGACTGTCGGGGTGGCCGCAGTTGTATTGGCGCTGATCTTTGGCATTCGAAGTCTCCTTCATGAGGACACTCCCGTCCGTGTGGCCGTTGCCACCTATCAGGATCTTGTCAGCACCATCTCCACCAACGGAAAAGTTGAGCCGATTCAGGCCTTTGAAGCGCACGCCGCTTCGCCCGGCACGGTCCAAAAGCTCCTCGTTCGCGAGGGAGAGCACGTCGCGGCCGGTACCCTGATGGTGCAGCTCGACGACTCCACCGCTCTTGCCCGTGTGGCCACGGCGCGAGCCGGTCTGGCAGGTGCCCAGGGTTCTTTTCAGGACATGAGCCAGGGCGGTAGCCAGGAAGAGCGCATTTCGATCGCGGGAGATTTGAATCGAACCAGTCTCCAGGTGAAACAGGCACAACTCGATCTGTCCACACTGCAACAGTTACAGGCCAAAGGCGCTGCCTCTGCCAGTGAAGTGAATGCGGCTCAATCACGCCTTGCAACCGCGCAGGCAAATCTTGATGCAGTACAGAAGCGGAGTACTGCCCGCTTTGCAGCCTCTGATAAAACACGCAGCGCAGCGCAGCTTGCAGACAACCGGGCTAATCTGATGGCCGCCGAGAAGAATCTTGCGTTCGCCATCGTGCGTGCTCCCTTTGCAGGCATCGTGTACTCGCTGCCGATTCGCGCGTATGAGTTTCTTAATACCGGAGATGAGATTCTCCGAATGGCCGATCTTAACCGGATGCAGGTGCGTGCTTACTTCGATGAGCCGGATGTGGGCAAACTCGCCGTCGGCCAAAAGGTTCGCGTAACCTGGGACGCGCGTCCGGGCCGTGCCTGGCACGGACACATCGTGCACACACCGTCGACGATCATTACCTACGGAACACGGAACGTAGGCGAGTGCCTTATTGCCATCGACGATGCCGCGGAAGATCTCCTTCCCAACACCAACGTCAACGCATTGGTGACTCTTCAGCAGAAGCCGCACGTTCTCACGGTGCCACGGGAGGCACTTCGCACCCAGCCAACGCAGAACTTCGTCTATCGCGTCGTAAAGAATCAGCTTGTGAAGACGCCAGTCGAAGTCGGCGCGGTAAATCTTACACTCGTCGAAATTGTTCATGGCCTTTCCGAGCAAGATACCGTTGCCCTGAACGCAACCAACTCTGACGACCTCGCGCCCGGCCTCAGCGTCAAGCCCGTGCAGTAACATTTGCCAGGAGATCTGTCTTGATGCTTCCCTCTCTCATTCTTGCGCTCGTGGTCGCACAGCCGCTAACCACTTCTGGCGGCTATGAGCAGGCTCAGGCGGCCGCACGTTCCGGTCATGGGGACGAAGCGGTCAGACAGTTGCTCGCGCTGAAGAATGACACGCGCGCACAGCAACTGCTCTGTACCGTCTATGTCACGCTGGAGCGGTTTGACGAGGGTATCCGCACCTGCGAGGCAGTTGCTCGCGCCAATCCTTCCAGCAGCGAGGCGCAGCTTCTTCTCGCCCGTGCCTATGGAGCAAAGGCCGACCACTCCGGCGCGTTTACCGGCATGAAGCTGGTGGGAAAGATACGTGGCAGCTTTGAAAAGGCCGTCGAGCTGGATCCCACATCCATCGATGCCCTTTCGGACCTGGGTGAGTTCTATGTCTCGGCACCCAGTATCGTTGGTGGTGGTTCGGACAAAGCTACAGCGCTTGTCGCCCCACTGATGAAACTCTCTCCCGCGCGCGGTCACAGGCTTCTCGGCATGATTGCGCAGAAAAACGGCAATCTTCCCGTTGCGGAAGCCGAGTTTCAAAAAGAGATCGAGCAAAAGCACTCGCCCGAGTCCTACGTGGATCTGGCGAACTTTTACGCGCATGAGAAGCAGTGGGAGAAAGCCTCTGCCGCGGCTCTCTCTGCAATTCGACACGACACGCGCCACGGCGCAGACTCCATCGACGCTGCGAACCTTCTGGTCAAGATCAACCGCGAGATTCCCGCCGCGATCCGGTCTTATCGCGACTACTTAGCGGGTTCGAACCAGACCGCGGGAATGCCTGCTTTCAAAGTGCATACCCTGATGGGCCTTGCCCTGGCAGCGCAAGACAACAAAGGCGCGGCTCAATCTGAGTTCGCGGCCGCTCTCGAACTCGCGCACGATTATCCACCAGCACAAAAGGGGGCCCAGTGATCCGTCGCCTTCTTCTCGTAGCCCTATTTTTTGGTTGTAGCCGATTTGCCTCCGGTCAGATCGCGTTCTCCTCAGCGATCGACCTGGCTCTGCGCAACTCCCCCCGCGTCAAGATGGCGGAGAGCGATGTCGTCAAAGCGCATGCCATTCTGGCGGAGTCGAAGGATGTTTACATTCCTGCGCTCTCGGCTGGCTCCGGTCTTGGATACACTTACGGCTTCCCCACGGGAACGCCTACCCTCTACAATTTCACGGCACAATCGCTGATCTACGATCAGTCGCAGCGCAATTACATCCGCGCCGCGCGCGAGGGTCTGGTCGCCGCAAACCTCGCCCTGCAGGATGTCCGCCAGCAGATTGCGGAAGATGCCGCCATTACGTACCTTGCGGTCGACGCCGATCTCCAACGCCTGGATGCTTTGAACGAGCAGTACGACCATGCGACACGACTCACTGCGCTCACACAGGAGCGGCTCGATGCCGGACTCGATCCGCGCATCGAATTGACGCGTTCCCGTCTTTCGGCGGCACAGATCCGCCTGCGGCGCATTCAGATCGAGAACGATCTTGACATCCAGCGCCAGCACTTACTGCGCCTCACGGGCATTGCATCACGACGGATCACAACGGACTCCGCCTCGATCCCAACCGTGCCCTCTAAT
>JAHFTZ010000362.1 GCA_023265355.1 Terriglobus sp. | reverse complement strand
ACCTGGTTTGGGAGTTGATGAAGGCGGCAGAGGGGCTGTTGGAGGCCGCTGAGGCCTGAAATCTGTACAGCGGGAACCAGCGACGGCACCGGGGTGATTTGGTGCGATGTTCACAGGCGAGGGGCGAATAGGATTTTGAAGGACGCATGCGCACTTGCTGCGGAGGATCCTTTTGCTCTATTGGCTGCTGTATCAGAAGCTTTTTCCTTACTTCCGCGTCTTTCGTATCTTTCGCTATCTCACCCTGCGCACAGGGTTTGCGAGCCTGACAGCGCTTCTGATCGGGCTTCTGATCGGGCCGTTTGTTATCGAGCGGCTGCGTGAGTTTCAGATCGGCCAGTACATTCGCGAAGAGGGACCGGAGAGCCACCAGAAGAAGAGCGGAACGCCGACCATGGGTGGCGTGCTCATCTGCATCTCGATCCTTGTGCCGACGCTGCTCTGGAGCGATCTAAGCAATCCGTTCATCTGGGTGGCTGTGCTGTCGACGCTGGCGTTCGCTGCGATCGGATTCGCGGACGACTATATCAAGGTCGTCCATAAGCGGAACCTTGGTCTGACGAGCAGGCAGAAGCTAATGCTGCAGTTTCTCGCCAGCGGTTGCGTTGCGGCGGCGCTGCTTTATCTGCGCTCGCGGGGCAGCTACTCTACACGGCTTGTGGTGCCGTTTCTCAAGAATTACAAACCGGATCTCATTTGGGCTTGGATGGGGCACGTCCCGCATATGGCCTGGCTGGCGTTCATTCCCTTCACGATCTTCGTGATGCTGGTGATTACGTTCAGCTCGAACGCGGTGAACCTTACGGACGGCCTGGATGGTCTGGCCATCGGCTGTACGATTGTCGCTGCCGGGGCGCTGACGATGCTGACCTATGTCAGCGGTCACGTCGTCTTCAGCGACTATCTCGAACTGCAGCGTATGCCGCTGGTGGGAGAGTTGACGATCTTCTGCGGAGCGATGGTGGGGGCCAGTATCGGGTTCCTTTGGTACAACGCGCATCCGGCGGAGATCTTTATGGGCGATGTCGGTTCGCTCGCTTTGGGGGGTGCGATTTCAACCGTAGCGGTGATCATTAAGCAGGAGCTTCTGCTTCCTTTTATCGGCGGTGTTTTTATTCTGGAAGCGGTCAGTGTGATGCTGCAGGTGGGTAGTTACAAGCTGCGCGGAGGGAAGCGGATCTTCCGCATGGCTCCGCTGCACCATCATTTTGAGTTAGGCGGATGGAGCGAAAGTAAGGTGATTACGCGCTTCTGGATTATGGCGCTGGTCTTTGCGCTGTTTGCGCTGACAACGTTGAAGTTGAGGTAGGTATGGAGCTCAAAGGAAGACGCATCCTGGTGGTCGGTATGGGGAAGAGCGGCCTTGCGGCGGCGCGGTTTTTACGCGCGCGTGGAGCTGTGGTCACCGTGAGCGATGCCCGGCCTTCGACTCTGCTGGCCGGTCCGATTGCGGAGTTGCTGGCGATGGGAGCGGCCGTGGAGACGGGCGGACACGGCCTGCTGACGTTTCGCAGGCAGGACCTGATCGTGGTGAGCCCGGGCGTGCCCATGGATACGCCGGAGTTGCGCCAGGTCAGCGCGTTGGGAGTCGAGATGATCGGCGAAGTGGAGTTGGCTTCGAGGTTTCTCAAAGGCAGCGTTCTCGCGATTACGGGGTCGAATGGGAAGACGACGACGACTTCGCTGATCGGAGAGATTCTGCGCGGAGCGGGCGTGCCGACGCTGGTGGGTGGAAACATCGGTCTGCCGGTCGTGGAGATGGTGGCCGAGAGCACCGATGCGACGTGGAGCGTCCTGGAGATTTCGAGCTTCCAGTTGGAGACCGTGGAGACCTTTGCTCCCAAGATTGCCGTGGTGCTGAACATCACGCCCGACCATCTCGACCGTCACGGCACGTTTGAAAAGTACGCGGAGGCGAAGACGCGCATTACCGAGAAGCAGACGTCTGCGAATTTCCTTGTGCTGAACGCCGAAGACAAGCCGACGCAGATGGTGGCAGCGAAGACGAAGGCGCAGATCTTCTGGTTTTCGCCGCGCAGGCCGATCAAGCAGGGCGCGTTTGTGCACGGAGAAAGCGTTTTGTTTCTACCGCGCGAAGGCGGAAAGGCAGAGCCGGTGATGCCGGTGAGCGAAATTCCGCTGGTGGGCGCGCATAACGTGGAGAACGTTCTGGCGGCGGTATGTGCGTGCAGGCTGGCTGGCATTTCGAGCGAGGACATTCGCAAAGGTGTGCGGGGATTTAAAGCGGTGGATCACCGGTTGCAGTTTGTCGCAGAGATCGCGGGTGTGAAGTATTACAACGACTCCAAGGCCACGAACGTGGACGCTACGGCGAAGGCGCTTGCTTCGTTCGAGGGAAATGTTCGCCTGATTCTGGGCGGTAAGGACAAGGGGTCGGACTACACGGAGCTGAACGATCTGCTGCGAGAGAGGGGCACAGCTGTTTACACCATAGGTTCGGCTGCGGAAAAGATAGAGACGCAGCTGGCAGGTGTGGTGACACTGAAACATGCGGAGACCCTGGAGCGCGCGGTAGCGTTGGCGACCGAGGATGCGAGCGCGGGAGATACGGTTCTGCTGGCGCCGGCGTGTGCGAGCTTCGATCAGTTTGAAAGCTATGAGCATCGCGGACGCGAGTTCGTCCGGTTCGTGACAGAGATCAAGAGGTAAGCGAAGCAGTATGGCAAAGCGCGTTGGCGTGGACAAGTGGTTGTTCGGAACGGTGCTGTTGCTGGTCCTCTTTGGACTGGTGATGGTCTTTTCCGCGTCTGCGGTGATGGCGAAGTCGATGTACGGTTCGCCGTACTTCTTCGTGACGCGGCAGGCGGTGTGGGCTGGGCTGGGCTTGATTGCCATGGTGCTGTTGATGAAGGTGGACTATCGCCTCTACAACAATCCCAAGGTTGTGTTTCCGGCGGTGGGTTTAACGGCGCTTTGCCTGACTGTCGTCTTCGCAATGCGCGACTCGCACAATACGCATCGTTGGATTAAGTTTGGTGGAGCATCCTTCCAGCCAAGTGAGCTGGCGAAGCCTGTGCTGGTGCTGTTTCTCGCATACTTTCTGCAGACGCGCATTCACCAGATGGAGGATTGGAAGGGAACGATCCTGCGGGCCGCCGCGCCTCCACTCTTCTTCATCGCGTTGATTTTGAAGGAACCGGATCTGGGAACGGCGATGGTCTGCGCGGGCGTGCTCGTGCTGATGCTTTATCTCGCAGGCGCGCAGACGCGGTACTTCCTGATTGGATTTGCCGGTGCTGCACCGATCCTCTATTACTTGCTCTTTCATGTGCCGTGGAGACGCGCTCGCATGCTGGCGTTTGTGAATCCGGAGGCTGATCCGCGCGGCAGCGGATTCCATATTCTGCAATCGCTGATCGCTGTTGGCACGGGCGGCGTCTA
>JAHFTZ010000361.1 GCA_023265355.1 Terriglobus sp. | reverse complement strand
CCAGTTCCACAGAGCGGAACCGACGTGCCCGATGGGTAGATACGCCCACGCGACAGCCGCTGCATCGACGAGCATGGCCGAGAGGACGAGCGCCCGTACACCGACACGGAGCGTCTTCGTCCGCTCCTGGAGCAGGCCTTCGAGCGTGACGGCACCTGCGGCAAAGAGTACGGGATATCCCGGCATCAGGTAATAACCGCGTCCTTTCGCAAGAGCCAAGAGGACGAGTGGTCCAAGATAAAGTGCGGTCAAAAGACGAAACTGTGCGCTGCGCAGGAGAGCGATGAGGCCGGCGACGGCAAGTGGAAACGCGAAGAGCGAGAACTTGACCTGGTCGGTAAAGTAGCCCTTGGCGCGGCCGTTGCGCACATCGCGCACGTGGATGAAGTGCTCCATCTCCAGCGTGATGAAGTGATGGCGTGCGAGCCACAGGAGATTGGGCGAGGCCACGATCAGCATCGTGAGTGCGCCAATCCAGAACCAGCGGCTGCGCAGATGGTGGCGCTGCGAGGGAAGGATGGCCAGAGCTGCGACCAGGCTAAGAACGGGAAAGGCGATGGAGTACTTGGAAAGAATGCCGAAGCCCGCAGCGGCGCCGACTACGATCCACCAGCGTTGATCGCCGCTGCGCAGAAGGTGTGCGGTGAAGAGGGCGATCATCGTCCAGGCCAGATAGTCGAAGGTGTTGTATTGCAACACCGAACTGAAGGCGAGCGCAACGGGCAGAGCCGTGAAGAGCGCCAGGACCTGTGCAGGCTTACGGCCTCCGAGTTCGCGTGCGAGCAGGCCGAGAAGCACCAGCGAGATCGCGTTGACGATCGCCGCAGGCAGTCGAAACACCTGCGGAGAGATCCCGAAGAGCGCGATGGCGACTCTGCCGCAGAAGGCGGTTACGGGAGGGTAAGCCACGAAGCCCCAGTGTAGGTGACGGGCGTCATCGAGGAACTGCAACTCGTCGCGATGGAAGCCGTAACCGTTGCCTATGAGGAAGTGAACCACGAGAACGAGCGCAGCAAAGGCGCTCAGGAGCGCGGCATCCGCACGCAGCGAAGTCGTCGGTTTTGGAAATGCCATGGTTGTGTGAGGATACGCTGCCGTGACCGCCAGGTTCCACGGAAGTGCAGACCGGCAGTTTCTCCAAATCGGGAAACCGTTCCCGGAAAATCGACTTTGTGGCACGAGACCGGACTTGAAGTCCGCAGGAATGGCCTAACATCGCGCCAGAACGGAGGCTTGAAGCGCTATGAGCCCTCACCATGCGCACACGGCAACCACCAAGCACCTCCCATGGATCGATGCCTGTAAGGGGATCGGTATTTTGCTGGTCGTGCTCGGGCATGTGACCGAGGACGGCTTTCTCAACCGGTTCCTCTATCTCTTTCACATGCCCCTTTTCTTTTTTTTGAGTGGCTATCTCCACACCGCGCAGGCGGACTTTCGCGATTTCTTTCGCAGGAAATCCATCCATCTGCTGCTTCCCTATGTCTCTTTTCTCGTCCTGCTCTATCCCGCAGAAGTCTTCCATGTTCTCAAGCATGGGGCAGACGCTCACAGCCTTGGATATCACGCACTGACGCTGCTTTGGGGTGGTAACCAGATGCAGGGGCTCTACGGTGTCTTCTGGTTCCTTACCTGTCTCTTTGCAACGCAGCAGGTGGTCAACTGGCTTCTTGTGAAGTGCAGCTTGGCGACTACGGTTGCCGTTGTGCTCTGCGGTCTTCTGGCAAGCTACGCGAACTCCGTATTTTTCCCCTGGTTTGGATTGCCTCTGGATCTGAATGTGTGCGTCGCTGCGATGCCTTTCTTCCTGGCAGGTTATCTCTGGCGCAGATTCACAGTGGATAAATGGTGGATCGCGCCTGCGGCCGCAGCTGGAGTAGGGTTTGCCCTGTGGGAGATCAAGCGGGCTGTGCCACTCGCGTACAACATGCGCGGCGCGGCGTATGGCGTTCCCGTGCTGTCGTTCGTGCTTGCACTGTGCTGCATCTTCTGTGTGGTCAAGATCAGCCAGCTTCTTCGATTTGCCCCGCCGATACGGAAGCTCATGGAGCGATTCGGAGCAGCTTCCATGGGGATCATGTTCATCCATAAAGTGCTGCCCGTACTGCCGGGGTTAGGAAGATTAGTGCCGAGGCATCCGTGGGTGGCGCTCGTTCTGTTTTCTGCGATCTCTTACGCGTTCACGATGCTTCTGCTGCAGTTCCGGTGGACGCGTGCTCTCTTGATGGGATCTCAGAAAGACTTCGCTCTACTGGTGAGCCGCAAGGAGCAGACAAGCAGGCACGAGGTCGCTGCTACATATAATCCACGCCGTACTGAACCGGGATCTGCGTAAATGCGATGCGTGTGGGGGCGGAGTCCCGCGCAGCGAGCATGCCGGCAAAATGAAGCGTGGTGTGGCCGTACTTCAGATTCAGCTTGTCCATCGTGGACGAGAGCTGGCTACGATTATTGGGATCGGCGAAGAGCGTTGGCTGCTGCTCGTTCTCGGGGATCAGGCGGCCGAGGGCTAAGCCGACGAAGAAGGGCTTCTCGTTCAGCGGACCCATCGGCGATTGCTTCCAGAGCGCCTGTAGCGCCTCCAGAATGGAGAGCGTGTCCTGGCAGTGAGGGAATCGTGCCTCCATGCCCCAGGCCGTATGCGTGATGCCGGAGAGATGCTTCTTGGTCTTTGGGAGTGTTGCAGCCTGTTCGCGCGTAAGAGCGTAGCGGATGGTGAGTGAGAGAGAGGCAGCGGCCATCTTCTCCATGCGCAGACGCATGGTGGCTTTGTGAATGAGCTTGTGCGCGACAGACCACGCGCCCTGCGGAGATCGGTGCTCGGGTGCAAGTACGTGCGAGTGACCGAGCGACTTCTGCAGGTCCGAGGGCACGGGTGCGCCATCGTCACCGGTGTTGTGTCCGCGCAGCCAGTGGAAGAGGCGGTCGCCCCAGACGGAGTTCCACAGCGCGTGCATGCCGTTGCGGTCGAGCGAGAGCAGCTCCTGCATGGTGGTGACGTTTTTCTTGTGGAGCATCACCTCCGTGCGTGCGCCGACGCCAGGGAGATCTCGAAGTTCGAGATGCGCGATGGCGCGCGGAAGTTGTGAGGGCAGGAGACCGATGAGCCCGTCAGGTTTCTGCATATCGCTGGCGATCTTGGCGAGGTAGCGGTTGGGCGCCATGCCAATGGAGCAGCGCAGGGTTTCGCCTACATCGTCCTTGATGGCCTGCTTGATATGCATGGCGATCTGCCGGGCGCGTGGCGGTTCCTGTTCGCGTCCCAGAAGCTGGCAGACCATCTAGTCAATCGACGGCGTGTGCGCGACGGGGCAGACGCGTTCGACTGCGGCGGAGATGCGGTGGGAGTACTCGGCGTACTCGCTGTGGTTGCCCTGCACCAGAATAATGTTGGGGCAGAGCT
>JAHFTZ010000360.1 GCA_023265355.1 Terriglobus sp. | reverse complement strand
TGCGATCGAATTGGAGAAGAGTACAAATCCAGACACGGGTGATTCCTTCCCGGCTCTTATTGGCCCTGGATACACCTAAGCTTAAGGGGGATTTTACGTCTAGGAGAGGTCGAATTTTCCAACCAAATGGTAACGCGTCGTCCGTTACCTACGCGACCATAAGGCGGCGCATGGGGGAAGCCTGAACCTGACGTACGACGTCCTGAACGGTGATTAACGGCGTGTAGTTGTGACCAGATGCGAGCTCGCGGCCATTGGCCTTAAGCAAATGGTGGACCATATCGGTCACGTCGGTATCTGCCAGACCAAGATCCAGATCCAGACGATCTTCCGGAAGAATCGGAAACGAGATCTTCTGTTCCTGCTGAAGATAGGCATACGCCGTACGGCAGAGATCCAGGTCGTATCCGAGGGACAGCATTTCATGGACGAAAGAGGCCTCGTCGCGACCTGCACGACGACTGGCCAGTCTTGACTTACGCATGACTCCGGAGACGTAGACGACTACGAGGCCCCCGGCGAGGAAGGCGAGCAACAAACCAAAAGGGAGTGCCTGGTCCGCGAGCCAGACGCGTAGCATATCGGTTGTTGTTGTCTGCATCTTTTTTGGGCCCTCTCCATTCCAATTAGCTAAGCGTTTAGATCTTCTCAAAGGAAAGACGCTAAACGTATACTGTGGGATGCCCGGTTTACGACCGGTCTGTGATCTGGACGCATCTCATTGCGTTGCCTTGTCTCACAGTAGTTGGGCACGGAAAGTGAGTTTTATGCCTTTGGAGATGCCAGTCGCGGAGTCTAAGCCGGATCTCTTCCGTTCGCTGGTACAGGAGAGGCTCAGGGACAGCCACGGACGTGCGATTACGGATCTGCGAGTCTCTGTTACGGATCGCTGTAATTACCGTTGTGTCTACTGTCGCGAGGGCGAGGACGACGTTCACTTCTCCGAGCTGAAGATCGCGGATTATCTCCGCATGATCGAGGTCTTCATCTCCCTGGGCATTGAAAAGGTTCGACTTACGGGCGGGGAGCCCTTGTTGCGTGCAGGTCTGGTCGGCATGGTGCGCGAGCTTTCCGCGATGCGTCCAGCCTTTACCGAAAATCCTCTGGACATCGCCCTAACGACCAACGGACACCTGCTTGCCTGCATGGCCGCGGATCTGAAGGCAGCCGGGCTGAACCGTATCACGGTGAGCATGGACGCCGTGGATTCCGAGACTTTTACGCGCATCACGCGGGTGCCGCGCTCGTTTGAGAAGGTGCTTGCCGGAATTCGTGCGGCCAAATCTGTCGGGTTGACCCCGGTCAAGGTGAACTGCGTCCTGATGCGCGGCTTCAATGACGATCAGATCGAGGCCTTTGGGGAGTTCGCCCGAAGAGAAGGCGTGATTCTCCGCTTTATCGAGTTCATGCCACTGGAAGAGGGTCGCGTCTGGTCAAACGATGTCGTCGTGCGCGAAGCGGAGATTGTAGAGCGCTTGAGCAGCGTTCTTCCTCTGGTTCCGCTCCCCCCGAACCATCTGAGCGAGACGGCACGACGCTATGGCTTTGCCGATGGAGAGGGAGAGATCGGGATCATCGCTCCGGTTTCGCGGCCCTTCTGTGGGCATTGCAGCCGCGTCCGTCTGACGTCGGACGGGAAAATTCGGACGTGCCTTTTTTCCCAGACTGACCACGATCTGGCCGGTGTAATGTTACGTGGTGGAACGGACGATGAAATGGCCACGTACATCCGTCGTACCATCGAGCAAAAGGAGGCGCGCCACCACATTGGCGAGCCGGGGTTTGAAAAACCTTCACGTAGTATGGTGCACATCGGCGGCTAGGCAACCGAACGGACGACCGTGAGCAAAAGTAAGGTTAAGCAGATCGAGATCACTGAGCCGGTGCAGGAACGACACCTCCGGCTCTTTCACGACGTCGCGCGTGAACTGACCTCGACCCTCGACCTGGAAGCCGTTCTCACCACCATCATGATGAAGATGGCCCAGTTCTTCGGGCCGGAGCGCTGGTCCATGCTCCTCGTGGACGAGGCCAAGGGCGAGCTCTCCTATGTAATTGCGATTGGCGAAAACGCGGAGAGCCTGAAAGGGCTGCGCGTGCAGCTGGGAGAAGGTGTCGCGGGCTGGGTCGCAGCTACCGGGAATCCCCTCGTCATTCCCGATGTAACGCTCGATCCGCACTGGCACGCGTATGCCAAGGCCAATCCCGAACTCGACATCCATTCGATCGCCTGCCTTCCTGTGCGGTCCACGGATCGAGTTCTGGGCGTCATCCAACTGATGAACTCGAAGTTCGATCTGTTGAGCGAGTATTCGATCTCGTTTCTGCGGATGCTCTGCGACTTTGCCGCGATCGCCATCGGCAACTCCGCTTCGATGAAGCTCATCCGAGAGCTCAGCATCACGGACGACTGCACCAGCCTCTTCAACGCCCGGCATCTTTACACCATGCTGGCAGAGGTGGTCGGTAATGGACGAGGAGCCGAGTTCAGCCTTGTCTTCATGGATCTGGACCACTTCAAGTCGATCAATGACACCCACGGTCATCTGATCGGAAGCCGCCTGCTGGCCGAAGTCGGCAGTCTTTTGAAACGCATGATTGGACCAAATAACTCAGCATTTCGCTATGGTGGAGACGAGTTTGTGCTTCTGCTCCCCGAAACGGACAAGCTGCGTGCCATAGAGCTGACCATGCGCATCATCGACCGGCTGCGATCCGAGGTCTTTCTGGAGGGTGCGGGCCTGGCGTTGCAGCTACGCGGCAGCTTCGGTCTGGCCACCTTTCCCGGCGACGGCGACACGGTTCAGGAGATCATCCGGTCGGCAGACAGCATGATGTATGAGGCCAAGATAACGCGCGACAACCTGAGCGTAGCGGGCATTGGCATGATGTACGAAGAAAACGGCGAACCGGTCTTCGAACCGACCCGCAAGCTGGGGTCGCGCGAAGAGGTTCTGCGCGAGGTCGGCATGCGGGCCAGGCCCTCTGGACGAATCTCTGTTGCGGAAGGCGGTGCTAAGAGTTCTAAGGGTTCGAACGCTGCTCCAGAGCCGGTCTCCTCCGCTCCACGGGCAAGATCGCGTCACGATTCTGTGGTGCTGCAGGATGAACCCCGAAGTCCCACACGGCTAAATTAAGTTCGTGGTCGGAGAGCACCTCGATCAGGGCATACTCCCCGGCGGTGAGCTGCTGCACGGGAACCAACTTCATCCAATGTCCGCCGGGCAAAACAGTGGATTTCGTCGGGACCACGTCTTCGTCCATCTTTCCCGCACCCAGCAGATTCATCGAAAAGGTACTCACGATCCGGACATCATGCCGGACATCGACACGGACGATGACGTACTGGCTTCCCGCGTTACTCTTCTTCGGATCCTGCTTACGGCTTGAGGAGCCTTGCGTGT
>JAHFTZ010000359.1 GCA_023265355.1 Terriglobus sp. | reverse complement strand
CCCCAGGGGTTCT
This sequence comes from Terriglobus sp., assembly GCA_023265355.1. GTDB lineage: Bacteria > Acidobacteriota > Terriglobia > Terriglobales > Acidobacteriaceae > Terriglobus. The sequence continues at coordinate 3,393 of JAHFTZ010000359.1, read as the reverse complement.
CTTCGCCCCTGGGGTTAGCGGTCGCACCATAGATAAACTCTTCGTCGCTCTGGCTCCTTTGGGCCTGAGGCTCTCGCTCCTCCCGATGCTGTGCGAACTGCATTCTATCCGATTGAGTCTGTCCGGACGAGTTGCCTGCGGGCGGGTTCCCCCCGGTCGAGGTCGTAGGCGCAACCACACTGACAGACACAGAGGGACTATGCTCCGAGAGGAACGCAGAAAGCCCGCTCGTCTGGGACATCAAAGACTGATGCCCAGCTTCGCTTTGAGGCAAAAGGAGTGCAGCAACGCTGCCATCGTTCCTCATCTCGGCGCGTACACTCACAGATCCATGCTGCGAATCGGAGACGCTGACCTCGATCGCGCGCTCGGAGAGTATCCGGATTGGCCCCGGCGGATTTGCTGTAGCCGGATCGCTTTGCACGTGTCGAAGGGGCGATGGGACGTCGGTGCTGCCTGGCACGGTAACCTGCGCAGTTGCAGGAGAGGCGCTGTGCGTTAGCGTCTGCAAAATCGTCTGCTGGAGAGTCTGCGTCTCTTTGAATACGCTTACTCCCGGAGCATCTATTGGCTGACCTGACGTTGGGGCTTCAATCAAATCTGACGGAACTTTGTGTTGGTCGTCCGTCGTTAGCCTGCTTTGCTCGCCTGTCGTTATTTTGTTTTGAGCATCTGTAGTTGCTTTGTGCTCCTCATCCATCGTTGCCTTGTTTTGCTCGTCCGCCGTTGCACGATTGTCTATCGTCTTTTCCCTGCCTTCGTCCCTTGGCCCAGCCGCGGTGACCTCTCCGGCCAGTGACGGCAGCGGCCGCTTCCCCACCCCAGTTGCGAAACCAACAGAACTGCGAGCCGACGGTGCAATTGAGGGCCCGTCCTTGCTCACCATGTCATTGCTCACCACGCTCTTGCTCACAACATTTTGAATAGCCGATAGCGTGTTCACGTCCGCAGAGATGGCTGCCGGCTGGTGCAGATCTACAGCCATCATCGGCGTCTTGGACGTTGACTCCGGAGTGCTCAACTGTACCGGTGCTGCATTCATCTCAGCCGTTGGAGGAATAGAAACGAGTTTGTGCGCCGCCTTTGTATGGACCCCCTTGTCCCTGCCGATGGCCTTTCCTGAATCAGAGTTCGCTCCGTCCGACTCCGGAAGCTTTATGCTCGAAGCATCCTTCTCCTCAGGCGCGGCCTTCTCGCTCGAAGCGGTGTGGGGTTCTTCCATGAAATGCTTGATCGCTTCGCCTCGAGTTCCATGGAAGGCTTTAGTCTTGGCAAGCAGTCCCGGATCCTGAGGATTCTGGTTCTCTTCTGCCGCGGCCTTCTGTGGGGCAGAAGACGTCGACTCCGTTTCGACCGAAGCTGCGATCTCAGCAGTCGTACTCTCCGCCGAGGGCGGACTACTGGCGGTCGTGACCACCCCTTTCTTCAGAAGCCCGATGGCGTCCATTTTGTCTTGATTTGCTTTGTCTTGACCTACGACTGGCTTTCCTGCGGGTTTACCCGCAGCTGCATTGGCACTCGCGAAGAGATCCGCGAACGACTGCAGATCCTTGGCGCCCGTGCCTTGATTCTGGTCGCTCGATCCAGTTACTACATCAATCGAGTTCGATGAAAGCTCAGGGACTGTTATCAACGCACATACCTCGGTCATACACGTGCACGCAAACAGCCAAATTTGACTAGAGAATTCTAAGGTTGGCTATTCCGTTGCAAGAACTTTCGGGCGGCATAGAGGTCATCGATCTCTTGCTGATCTTGGCGTTGCACCGTGCGGTCCATCTCCATTTGGAGGAGATCCAACACGCCGCGTATCTGTTCCACGGTTTTAAATCTCTCCATCCATTCAAGCTTGGACCGGCTCTGTTCCAAACGCGCCGCACGGAGCGCCCGCATACTTTCTTCACGCATCAGGGCAAAGACCTCTAACGAGAGTCTGGCTTCTATCTCGACAAAGTCTCGACCGCCCGCTGCAGGTATGGAGATTCTACGCAGTTCCAGAGATTCAAGGCGCTTCGTCATGAAGGCGACTCTTTGACTCGCCTGTGCCATGGCCAGTTTTGCTCCGCGCTCCTGGAGGAGATACAGATCGAGGACCCGTCGAAGCGAGGCAATGCGCTGTGAGCTCAAGCCGTCTCCAGGCTGTGCAATGCAGCGAGAGTCGAGGTGAAGTCCGCACGTTCGTCCGATGTTTGCTGGAACAAAGTCTGAATCCGCGGATGCATACGGATGGCGTGATCGAGCTCCGCATCCATTCCGCTCTTATACATTCCCAGCCGCACCATATCTTCGGACCGCGCATACGAGGCCATGATGCGGCGGATCTTCACGGCGTCCTGGCGATGTTCGGCTGAAATCACGGAGGGCATCAGACGGCTGAGGGAGTCGAGCACGTTTACTGGGGGATAGATCCCAGCGGAAGCCAACTCCCGCGAGAGCACGATGTGTCCGTCAAGGAAGGAGCGAGCAGCGTCCACGAGTGGATCCTGCTGATCGTCACCCTCCATAAGAACCGTGTAAAACGCCGTAATGCTTCCATTGCTGAAGTTTCCTGCGCGTTCCAGCAAACGAGCCATCTTTGCAAAGACAGAGGGGGTGTAACCTTTGGTCGCAGCGGGTTCTCCCGCGGCGAGACCCACCTCGCGAGCCGCCATGGCGTACCTTGTGAGCGAATCCAGAACAAGGAGAACGTGCTTCCCCTTCGACGCATAGAACTCGGCTAAAGTTGTTGCGGCCAGTGCCGCTCTCATGCGCATCAGTGGCGACTCATCCGAGGTCGAAACAACCGTCACCGAACGACGACGCCCTTTCTCACCGAGAGAATCCTCCAGAAACTCGCGCACTTCGCGACCACGTTCGCCTACCAGACCCACGATCGTCAGATCGGCGGAGGTATTTCGCGTCATCATGCCAATCAAGGTGCTCTTACCCACGCCCGATCCGCCGAAGATGCCGACACGTTGGCCTCGTCCCACAGTCATCATGGAGTCCAGAACGCGAACTCCCGTGGCCAAGGGCATCTGAATCGGAACTCGATCCATCGCTCTTGGAAGATTGCCATCGAGGGGACGAAAGCTTTCAAGTCGTGGTGCCAGGAGCTCGTCCAAAGGCCCGCCCATCGCATCCAGAACGCGTACAAGGCAATCTTCGCCCACGGCCAGCGAAGGCGCCTCCCCGCTCGTCATCACGCGATCTCCAAAACGAATGCCTCTAGAACTGGCGAGCGGCATGGCGACGAGATGCGATCCGCGAAATCCGATCACCTCTGCTGGATGACGTGCCCCTTTGCCATCGAGGATCTCGCACTCTTCTCCGACGGAGCAGGGTGGTCCGTCCGAAGAGATCGTCTGTGCGTTCGCCTCCACCACTCTGCCGTACCAGCGCGCGGATGGCATT